>JAYFPQ010000162.1:0-39138 GCA_034927595.1 Christensenella sp. | reverse complement strand
AGAAACATCAGGTCTGCAATATCCCGAAAGAGACAGTCCATCTGCACGACGGAGGAGAGCGTCAGCCCAACGGCTGCGAGCCGCTCGCTGAGCACGTCGAACGCGCCGTGCATCTGGTCTTCGATCGACTGACCTTCGTTTTTCATGCAGTAGCTGACGAACACGAGATTTCCCGCCTCGACAACGCCGGTGTGCGCCCATTCCTCGTTTTGTTCCAAGCGTTTGATTTCCATATTGGTTCCCCCAAAAGAAGATTTGATGATTGCAATATAGCGTGTCAGCACATGTTTTGCAAGAAAGGATGCTTGTTTCAACAAAAATCTTTCGACAAAAGCGAAGGAAACAAAGATTGCACGCTACACAATCAGCACTCTGGTTAGATGAGTGCTAAATTTCACAATTCCATTACAACGCGTCTGTTTTTTTGTAAAAATGTTTTTGTAAGATACAGGTGTTCCGAAAAAAGCCCCTCTCTGAGGACGAAATTCCGCAAAGGGGAGGCAAACTGAAATACCATCATTTTTTTCTGAGGAGGAGAATGAATTATGTTTGAACTTGTACCTTACACCAGAAAACGCAACGTGACCTTCTACAACCCCTTTGACGAACTCGAGGACATGCAGCGCCGCTTCTTTGGCGAAACGGCTGTTCGCGACTTCAAGACGGACATTCGCGATGAAGGCGAACACTATCTGCTCGAAGCCGACCTGCCTGGATTCAAAAAGGAAGACATCAGCGTGAACATCGAAGGCGATACGCTGACCATCCGCGCCGAACGCACGGAGAGCACGGACGAGAAGGACAGCAAGGGGAACTATATCAAGCGCGAGCGTAGCTATGGCAGCTTCAGCCGCAGCTTTGATATGACTGGCATCCGCGTCGAGGACATTGCCGCCGCCTACGAAAACGGCGTGCTCAAGCTGACTCTGCCCAAGCGGCAGGAAACGCTGCCCACTTCCCGCAAGCTGGAGATCGCGTAAAGAACAACACATTTGGGGGTAGACCCCCGGGCTAGAGCGAGAGCCGCTGGAAACAGCGGCTCTTGTTTTTTGTTCTCTCTTTTTTGAAAGAGAGAGCTGGATGATACAGTGATTCTTGTTTTTGGTTTTTTTTGTATGTAAAACAATAGAAAATCATTTATTGCAGTTCAAAGTGAAATAATAGAAACGCTTTATTTATTGCGATTTCGAGAATATATGATAATAGTTCTTGACATTACTTAAAGTATTGTTTACAATCTAATTGAAGAAAACGAATTGCGGTTTGCAATTCCCGAAAGGAGATAAGACCATGGGGTTGTATGATATTGTGGTAAAGGATAAAGCGGGGGAGGATGTTTCGCTCTCCGCTTACAAAGGCAAGGTTCTAGTGGTCGTCAACACGGCGACGGGATGCGGGTTTACGCCTCAGTACGAGGGTTTGCAAAAGCTCTACGACACCTACAAGGACAAGGGCTTCGAGATTCTGGACTTCCCCTGCAACCAGTTTGCGGGACAGGCGCCCGGTACCATCGAGGAGATCAACAGTTTCTGCACGCTGAACTATGGAACAACGTTTCCCCGCTTTGCCAAGATCAACGTCAACGGCAAAGACGCCAGCCCGCTGTTTGCCTACCTGAAAAAGGAAAAGAAGGGCGCGCTGGGCGCAACGATTCAGTGGAACTTTACCAAGTTTTTAATTGACCGCGAGGGCAACGTGGTGCGTCGGTACGCGCCGGCGGATACGCCCGCCAGCATGGAAGCGGACATTGCCGCTCTGCTGTAACCAAACAAGAAGTATGGCAGGAAAGGTGAGCGATTGTCATGAATGAAGAAAGGAAAGCGTCGTCCGAAACCCGCGGGTACGAAGCGCTGCTGCTGCAAAACCAGCTGTGCTTTCCGCTCTACGCGGCGTCCAAAGAGGTCGTTCGACTCTACAAGCCGTTTCTCGACGAAATAGGGCTGACATATACGCAGTATATTGCGATGATGGCGCTCTGGGAGTCCCGCTCGCTGAGCGTGAAAGAGCTCGGCGAACGCCTCTACCTCGACAGCGGAACATTGACCCCGCTGCTCAAGAAGATGGAAGCACAGGGCCTGGTGACCCGGACGCGAAGCGTGGCGGACGAGCGCAGTGTCATCGTGACTCTGACCGGCAAGGGCGAAGCGCTCAAGCAGCGCGCGCTCGAGGTGCCCGCGAAGATGAGCAAGTGCATTCCGCTTTCGCAGGAAGAGGCAAAGACGCTCTACGACCTGCTGTATCGCGTACTGCAAGCGGTTGAATAACGCTGGAATCACTCGTATGCAAACACAAGGCCGCCCGTTTGGGCGGCCTTGTTGCAGAAAGCGATGTTCAGCGAAGGAGAATCGTCCTCATCACTAGATCACGACGTCCATGGTGTAGCGGCCGCCATGATAATAGGAGTCCGACGCGGCAATGGGCTTGATTGCGCTGCCGTAATCCACGTTGCGAATGCGGAGCGCGACGCCCTTTTTCTGTCCGAATAGCAGCTGTGCATCCTCTCCCTCAATGGTTACGGCGCTGATGCGCTGCTTGGAATAGGCAACCTCCACCCCGTAATCGCGCTTCAGTACGTCGTAGAGCGATAATTGCGAGAAGTCGTATTGCAGCAGGAGCGGATATTTCTTGAGCGAAATCCAGACGCGCTCAATCGCGATTGGCTCCTCGTCCGCCAGGCGAATACGCTTGAGACAGAAGACGGGCTCGCCGGGCTCCAGATCGAGATGGCGGCGAACCATTTCGCTTGGCGCGCATTCTCCTAAAAATAGCACGCGACTGGAGGGATGCATGCCGAGCGAAAGCATATTGCTCGAGAACCCCTGCTTTTGATAGGTTTTGTTGAGCTCCAGCTGTGAAACGAAGGTACCTTTGCCTTGGATGCGAAAGAGCTTGCCCTCGCTGACAAGCTGATCGATCGCACGGCGAACGGTCATTCGGGTGGTGTCAAACAGGCGGCAGAGCTCTGGCTCGGAAGGGATTGCATCGCCGCGGTTGTACACGCCGGAATCGATGCCGGAATTGATGCTGTCTATGATCTGCCGAAAGATTGGCTTATCGTTTGTATCCAATTCGATCCTTCCTTTCACAGTAGTTTGTTGTATATACCAGATACAATTATTCTACCACGTATTTGAGAGATTGCAAGGAAACCTTTCGTGCTGGGATTTGCGCGCCGAACTTAAATGGTAATGCAACACCTCTTGGCAGTAGAAATGGAAGCGGACGTAACCCGATTGGATTACGCCCGCTACTTCAATGCCTTGAATCAGTCGAGAATTTCGCCGTCGGTGCGTATAGTCACCACCTGCCAGGGGATCATCTTACCGCTGTTGATCATCGCCGTCTGCACCGCGCGCTCGATGCCGACGCAGCAGGGAACTTCCATCCGCGCAACGGTGACGCTCTTGATGGCGTTATTGCGCAGGATCTCCGTGAGCTTCTCGGCATAATCCGTCATGTCCAGCTTGGGACAGCCGATCAATACCACATGGTTCTTGATGAACCGCTCGTGGAAGTCCGCGCGCGCAAACGCGGTGCAGTCCGCGGCGACGAGCAGGCGTGCTCCGTCGAAATAGGGCGCGTTGACCGGAACGAGCTTGATCTGCACCGGCCATTGACCGAGCTGGGACGGCGCGGAGGAGCAGGCGCAGGGTTCGTGTTTTGCGGGGGCTTCCGGCGCGCGCTCGATCCGGCGGCTCTGCGAACCGGGGCAGCCGCAGGCGAGCGGGGGTGCTTTCGGCGCGGGCTTCGCGGCAGGTTTTTCTTTGGGCAAATGCGCCTGCACCGCTGCCTCGTCGAAGGCAGCCGCTTCGCGCTCCACAAACGTGATCGCTCCAGTCGGGCAGGCGGGCAGGCAGTTGCCGAGGCCGTCGCAATAGTCGTCCCGCATGAGCTTGGCTTTGCCGTTGACCATGGCGATGGCGCCCTCCTGACAGGCGTTTGCGCAGGCGCCGCAGCCGTTGCAGCGCTCCTCGTCAATCTGGATAATCTTTCGAATCATATGGTACATCCTTTCTGTCGGGTGTTGTGTTTTCGCTTGACGTTGTGCGTTCAGTATACTATGATAAGACAAACAAAACCGTTGCAAATACAACAAATGGAGCCAAAATGCAAGTTCCACTTTCGTTCTTAAAGAAAACGTCGCTGTTTCGCGGCACCACGGAGGAAGAACTGCCAACCCTGCTGGACTGCCTGAAGCCGAGCTATCGCGACTTCGCCAAGGGCGAGATCATCCTTCGTCAGGGGGAGGACGTTTCCGCTGTGGGCTTGGTGCTCTCCGGACGTGCGCAGGTGATTGAGGAGGATTTCTGGGGCAACCGCAACATCCTCGCGGACGCCATGCCGGGCGATCTGTTCGCGGAGTCCTACGCGTTTCTGCCGGGCGAGCTGCTGCGCGTGAGCGTGGTTGCAGAGGAGCCGAGCCGGATTATGCTCGTGGACAGCCGCCGCATGCTCGAAATCTGCTCCAGCGCCTGCCGCTTTCACACGCGGCTGGTGCAAGACGTGCTCGCGGAGAGCGCCAGAAAGAACCTCGCGCTCACGCGAAAACTCTCGCACATGAGCAAGCGCACCACGCGGGAGAAGCTGCTTTCCTATCTTTCCGGCCAGTCGCTTGCGGCGGGCAGCGAGACGTTTGAGATTCCGTTTAACCGCCAGCAGCTCGCGGACTATCTCTGCGTGGACCGCAGCGCCATGAGCAATGAGCTGTGCAAAATGCGGGACGAAGGGTTGCTGTCCTTTGACCGGAGCAATTTTCATCTGAAGAGCGAGATAGAAGTATAGACGTTTCTAATCAAAAAAATCTCCCGTGAGGGAGATTTTTGTTTTAAGTATCATTACGTTACAGCACGTAAAGAAAGATCGCGAGAAAATGCAATATGCTGCCAAGCAGCACAAACACATGAAACATGCCGTGGAACCAACGCTTTTTCGAACCGATACCATAGAGCACTGCGCCGAGCGTATAGCTGATTCCGCCTGCGAGCAGGAGCCAGAACCCACCGTTTGTCAGCGCCCGCATGGCGTAGGGAAAGAACAGCATGATGCCCCAGCCCATGAGGATATAACAGACCATTGAGAACACGCGATATTGCTTAAGGTCGATGGCCGTCAGCGTCACCGCAATCGCGGTCAGCGCCCACTCCGCGCCGAAGATGCTCCAAGCGAGCACGGGATAGAGCGGACGCATGGCAACGAGAAGAATCGGCGTATATGCGCCGGCGATCATAAAATAGATTGAACAGTGATCCAGTATCTGGAGCACTTTCTTACCGAGCGAGGGCTTTAGTCCATGATAGATGCTGGACATGGAATAAAGCACGAGCATGGTGATGCCGTAGACCACGGACGTGGCGATTGCGGTAAAATCGCCGCCAAGGGCGGACTTGATTACGCAGAGCAGCAGCGCGACAAATGCGAATACGCCGCCTGCGATGTGGGACACCATATGGAAGATCTCCTCCGCGCGGGTGTAGTTCGGCAGGAGACGATCGGTCAAAGGAATGCGCATGGGTTCTCCGTTTTCTTCGTATGATTCTGATTAAGCGTCCGTGCCGCAAAGCGCGGCCAGCTCGTCGTCCCGCCCAAACAGGGCGCAGGCGCCGGTGTGATGCAGCTCCAGCAGGCTGCTCGCGCGCAGGCGTTGAAACAGCGGGGAGTCGAGCGCCTCCAGCAGCGAGACTTGACGAAGGTTGGTATCCGAAACCGGCGAGAACGGGCAAGGCTCCGCTCCGCCGCTGGGATTAATATGGAAGAAACCGCGTCCCGCCGCGAGGCAACCGTCCGAATACTGCTCATCGCCGGGAAAGGAGACGTAGATCGTTCCGTCCTGCTTTGTGCGGAGCTGATCCAGCCGATTGGCGAGCGCTTCCCGCTCCGCGTCGCCGGGGGCAAGCGCCTCGGTGCCCGGATCGGCGGGAACATAGTCGACAAAAAAGACGACCTTCGCGCCAAAGGAACGCAACGACTGCAAAAACGCGTCGCCGGTGACCACGGGGAAATTCTCCGTCGTCAGCGTAACGGAAGCGCCAAAGAGAATGCCCGCGTCCCGCATCTGCGCCATATGTTGTGTCAGTTTGGCGTAGGTGCCTTCACCGCGCCGCGCATCCGTTTGCTCCGGATTGCCCTCAATGCTCACGATGGGCACGAGGTTGCGGTGCTCGTCCAGCAGGCGCAGCATGGAATCGCTGAGCAGCGTTCCGTTCGTGAACACCGGAAACAAGATATCCCGGTGCTCTGCCGCGCGCTCGATCACGCCGCGCCGCAGCATGGGCTCGCCACCCGCGAGTAAGATAAACGAAACGCCAATCTGCTCCGCCTGGGAGAAGATTCGGTTCCACTCGTCGTCGGTCAGCAGCGCGTCCTCCGTGCCGTCATGGCAAATATGATTGGCGCGCGCATAGCAGCCCGCGCAATGCAGGTTGCAGCGGTTCGTGATGCTCGCAATCAGAAAGGACGGAATGTGTTTGCCTTTGGCCGCATGCGATTCGCGCGTGTTTGCCGCGCGTTTCGCCGCGAGCGCATAGGGTAATAGAAACGCCGTTTCCTTGGGGTTCTTTAAACTGGCGACGAGCGCGTCCTTGACGATGGTCTCGACGCCCTCGGTGAGATATTGATCCAGGTTAAACTTGGTATGCAATGGTCAGTTCCTCCAATTAAGTGTATGAAGCGATTAACACACTCGCATATCCTATCAAATATTATCGCAAATAACAATCAACTGCATGTTAATTTTGCAAAAAAGCCATATCAACCAACGATTGAGTTGCGTCCGCGGACGGTATTTCGTGTAAATTTGTCCAACTATGCATTGATTTTTGAAAAAAAGCCCAAAGAATCGCGATAATTGGACGCTTCGTCTATTGACGGCGGATGCGAAACGTGATACTTTTTTTCTGTACTAGAATCCAAATTAAAATACACAATTCCATCACGTCAAAACATGCAAAGGAGCGCGAAACCCCTATGCAAAAAGAGAAAAAAGAGGAAATCCTCCGCGTCGTGAAGTATGTGCTGTTCTCGGCTTCGGCAGGAGTGATTCAAACGCTGGCCTTTACCCTGCTCAACGAGATTGTACAGTGGCCGTATTGGCCCTGCTACCTGATTGCGCTGGTGCTCAGCGTGCTATGGAACTTTACGCTCAACCGCACGTTTACCTTCCAAAGCGCAACGAACGTGCCGCGGGCAATGCTCATGGTCGCCGGATACTACTGCGTCTTTACCCCGCTCTCCACGCTCTGGGGCACGGCGCTGACCAACGCGGGCTGGAACGAGTATATCGTTCTGTTCGGCACGATGCTGGTGAACCTGACGACGGAGTTCCTGTTCTGGCGGTTGGTTGTGTATAAAAACAGCATCAACACAAACGCAATTGCAAAGCGTCGTCAGGAGAAGGAAGAGGCGCTGTCGCAGGAGGAGACGAAGGAATGAGCGAAAAGAAACGAACCAAGACTCAGCGGGCAATTTTGCACGCGGCAAAGGGTCTTTATGAAAAGCACGGGGTTGGCGGCGTTCCGTTTGACGATATTGCCGAGACCGCGGGCGTCTGCCGAACGACGGTGTTCAACCATTTTGCAGACGCGGGCGAGCTGCAGCAGGCGCTGGCCGTTGCGGAGATTGGCGAGATTATTGAATTTGGCGAGCAATCCAGCTTAAAAGGCCTGTCCCTGATACGGGCTTTGTTGGACAAGCTCATCGACGACACGGCGAACTATCCGCGTGTCATGGCGCGGCTGACGAACGCAACGATTCTCGGCGGCGAGAGCGGTCGCGTCGGCGAAATCGAGCGGCTGATCGCGCGGCACTACGAGATAGAATTCGGTAAGTTCACACCGGACGCAAGCGTATCGCCGGAACTGCTCGCGCAGATGACGCTGGGGCTTTATTACGGGCAGGTGAACCATCTGCTGGCTTACGGCCTGCCGTTTGAGGCGCAGAAGATGCGAAGCGACATGCGTGCCATGCTGGACTGCCTGCTCAACTGCCATTGTTTTACGAAGGCGAGCGTATAAATAAAGTACAGAAACACAAGAAAAAGAAACGGGGAAACCCGAACTTGCTGTAAAAGGAGAATTTTCTTATGAATAACTGCGGAATCAGCCGCTGGGACGACCCGAAGACCATCAACGATCAGCTCAAGGCGCTCACGAACGCGCCCATCTACGAGGTGACCGACGAATACTACAACGACGAGATCATGCGTTATTTCAACGAACAGTGTGCTCGTTCGCGCGCGGTCTACGAGGAAGCCAAGGAGTATATCCCCGGCGGCGTGCAGCATAACCTCGCGTTCAACAAGCCGTTCCCCATCTGCGTGGACAAGGCGGAGGGCGCCTATCTGTTTGACAAGGACGGCAACCGCTACATCGATTTTCTGCAGGCAGGCGGGCCGACGATTCTCGGCAGCAACAACGAGACGGTTCGAAAAGCCGCGCTACAGCTCATCAACGAGTGCGGCCCGGTGACCGGATTGCTGCACGAAGCGGAGCTGCTCATCGCCAAGGAAATCCACCGGCATATGCCCGCGGTCGAGATGTTCCGCATGCTCGGCAGCGGCACGGAGGCGGTGATGGCCTCGCTGCGCATTGCGCGCATCGCCACGGGACACAAGCGGATCATCAAGATCGGCGGCGCTTACCACGGTTGGTCGGATCAAATGGTCTACGGGCTCAAGATTCCCGGCAGCCGCGCGCTGCTGGAGTCCCACGGCATTCCGCATTCGAGCTATGCACAGACGGACGAGGTGCGCCCGAACGACCTAAACATGCTCGAGGCAATGCTGCGGTTCAACCGCATCAAGGGCGGCACGGCGGCGGTCATCGTCGAACCCGTCGGTCCCGAGAGCGGCACGCGCCCCGTTGCGCAGGATTATAACGCGAACGTGCGCAAACTCTGCGACAAATACGGCGCGCTGTTCATCTTCGACGAGGTGGTCACCGGCTTCCGTGTTGGTCTCGGTGGTGCGCAGGGTTACTTCAACGTCGTGCCGGATCTCACGATCTTTGGCAAAATCGTCGCGGGCGGCTATCCGGCGGCGGGCGGCGTTGGCGGCAAGAAGGAGTATGCCTCGCTCATGGCGGCTGGCGTCGCGACCGGCAAGCACCGCGCGTACGTTGGCGGAACGCTGGCGGCAAACCCGCTCTCGTCGCTTGCGGGCTACACCGCAATTCGCGAGATCGAGCGCACGAACGCCTGCGAAATCGCGGGTCGTCAGGGCGACAAGCTCACCGACGGGCTCAAGAGCCTGATTGCGAAATACGATCTGCCGTTCGTGGCGTACAACCAGGGTTCGATTGTGCACCTCGAGTGCACGGGCGCGATGAGCTTTGACTTCTCCTCAATGAGCTTTGCGAAGTCCGCCATCAACCTATTAAAGAACAAGGACATGATGACGCGGCGCAAGGAGTCCATGGAGCGCATGGGCGCAGCCTATATGGCAAACGGCATTGTGACGCTTGCGGGCAGCCGCCTCTATACGTCGCTCGCGGATACGGACGAGGTGATCAACGACGCGCTGAACCGCTTCGAGCAGGTATTCTCGCACGTGGTCAATACGGGAAAGAACTAAGCAAGTCCGATTTTTTACCGAATGCAATTTGGGAGGCAGCCAGATGGAACGTTATATCCTTGCGCATGACATTGGCACGAGTTCCGATAAGGCGGTGCTCGTACGCTTTGACGGATCGATTCGCGCGACGGCGAGCGCGCCGTACCCGACGCATTACCCGCACCCCGCCTGGGTCGAGCAGGACCCCGCGGACTACTGGAAAGCCGTTTGCGAAACGAGCAAACGGGTGCTTCTGGACAACGATCTTTCGCCGGACAGCGTTGCGGCAATCGTGTTTTCCACGCAGGCGCAGGGCGTCATCCCCGTTTCGGAAAACGGAACCGTGCTCTACCCGAACATCACCTGGGTGGACGGGCGCGCGGAAAAGCAGGCGCAGGGAATCATGAAAAAGGTCGGCGGAAAGCGCGTGTTTACCATGCTCGCCGGAACGCCGATTATGGGCAAGGACTGCATCGCCAAGATCATTTGGCTCAAGGAAGAGCGTCCGGACGTCTACAACAACGCCTATCGCATTCTTGACGTGAACGGATACCTCAAGTTCCGCTGCACCGGCAAGATGGTTACCGAGCTCTCCGGCGCAAGCGGCTATGGCTTCGATCTCAAGAAGAAGACATGGATGAGCGTACTCCCGCTGGCGGGCATCGATATGAAGAAGCTGCCGCCGCTGGTCAAGAGCACGGACAACGTCGGCGGGCTGACGGCCGAGGCAGCGGCAGAAACGGGTCTGCTGGAAGGCACGCCCGTGTTTGGCGGCTGCGACGACGTTCAGGCTGCGGCGGTCGGCGCGGGGCAGCAGGAGGACGGGGACGTTCACGTGTACCTCGGCACCTCCGCGTGGGTTGCGGCGGCAACGAAGACGGGCGACAGTTTCAAGCACGGCGCGGCGGCGATTCAGAGCGCGGACCCGGGCATGAACCTCATCGCGGGGATTACGGAGAGCGCGGGCGCGAACATTGAGTGGATTCGCGACCAGTTCTTCCGCCACGAGAAGGAAAAGTACGGCAGCGGCGTGTTCAACTACATGGACGAGGTGATTGCCTCCGTGCCGCCGGGCAGCGACGGGCTGATCTGCACGCCTTGGATGCTTGGCGAACGCTGCCCTGTTTCGAGCACGACCACGCGGGCGACGCTCTTTAACATCTCAATGGTGCATACCCGCGAGCACCTCATGCGCGCGGTCTACGAGGGAATTGCCTACAACATCCGCTGGATTCTACAAAACTACTGCAAGGATTACGGCATTGCCTGCAGCGACATCCGCATCATCGGCGGCGGCGCGCTGGACAAGGGCTGGATGCAGATTCTGGCCGACGTGACGGGCCGCAACATCAGCGTGGTGGAAAACCCGCGTAACGCCGGCGCGGTTGGCGCAGCGGTTGTCGCGCTGATTGGGTTGGGCGAACTGCCGGACTTTCCGGCGGCGAAGAAGTTTGTTCGCGTCAGCGAAACCTTTACGCCAAACCTGGAGAACAAGGGCGTTTACGATGCTCTGTTTTCGCAGTATCAAAAACTCTACCGCTCGCTTGCCGATCTTTATCAGGAGGCAAACGGCCAGCGGTTTACCGCGGAAGTCAACGAATAAGTTCTCACGTTTCGAACATCGCAAGAAAAGGATAAAATCAAATGACGAAACCCGAAGCAATACAGATATTTCTAGAGATAGCCGCGCAACTGCGGCACGAGCAGCTGCTTTCGGACAAGACCGGCGTTGTTCAGGCGGCGCTGCGCGGGGACGACGGCACGGTGTTTTACGCCGAACTGGGCGGGGCGAACGAAGGCGATCTTTCCATGCAGGAGCTCGCGGGCAGCGCGGCGGAAGAGCCGTTTCTCCAGGCGTTTTCGATCAAGCCGGAGGCAAAGGCGCTGCTGCTGCTCTCCGGAACCTACGCGCGGGACATTGCGGAACACGCCGACTCGCTGAACGCCGAACTGGACGACATGGCGCAGATCGTCGGCCTGACCGCCCGCGTGGCAAAATCCTTGTCGGAAAGCGAGCTCAAGCGCTGCCTCAAGAACCGCAACAGCTGCTTCGTGCGCGGGCAGGGCATGCTCCTGACCGGGCGCGCGGCGAGCGAGGCGGTGACTGGCGCGATCCTGCTGGAAAAAGCGGCGATGACGCATATCCTCGCCAAGAAGATTGGCGGGGCGAAGCGCGTTCCGCTGTTCTCCGCCGCGCTGATGCACCTGATCTATCAAAAGAAGTACTCGAAGATCAATTTGGACGAGGAATCCGCCCGCGCGGAGGCCAAGCAGGAGAAAGCGCCTGCCGGGCAGCCGGAGCGTTCCGCGCGTGAGCAGGAACTGCGCGAGGCGATTGTTGCCTGCGGTATCCGACTCGTCGACGAAGGACTTCTGCAGGGCACGTGGGGAAACATCGCCGTGCGACTGGATGAAACGTCCATGCTTTGCACGCCGAGCGGGCTGGCCTATCACTACCTCACGCCGGACGACATTGTGAAGGTCGATCTCGCGACGCTGGACTACGACACGCAGCGCAAGCCGACGAGCGAGAAGCGGCTGCATCGCGACCTGTTCGCCGCGCGGCCGGACGTCGGCGCGAGCATTCATACCCACGCGAAGCGCTGCGGCGTGTTTGCCGCCGCGCGAAAGACGCTCTGCTGCACCTCCGGCGAAATGAAGGAGCTGGTCGGCGCGGAGATGCGCTGCGCGGGGCATGCGTTGCCCTCGACCAAGAAGCTCTCGAAGGTTGCGCTCGGCGCGATGGGCGACCGCAACGGCTGCCTGCTGATGAACCACGGCGTGCTCTGCTGCGGCGCGGATCTCGAGCGTGCATATCGAACCTGCAAAGCCGCGGAACAGGCGGCGGGGGAGCAGCTGGGGCTGGAATAAAGCAAAATAGAGAAAAGCGGCAGAATCAACACTGCCGCTTTTCTTATTATAGAAAGGTCTACTTGCGATCCGTAAAGCCGGTTTCCGGCGTCCAGGCGCAGTTTCCAACCAACTCATAGTGGCAGTTGCAGCAGTCGTCCCCGTCGCCAAGTGTCTTGGTTCGCGTAAAGCCGTTGCCGAGACGATTGGCAAACAGGTAGTCCATGCGGCAGATGCCGGGCAGCAGACCCGCCGCGCCCAGCTTGCCGGAAAGCTGCTGAAACGGGCAGGACAGGATGTCGATTTCAAACGCTTCCTCAGAAAGCTTTCGGTACTCGATCTTCCAGTCCAGCGGGTGCGACTGGTTCTTGGCTTGCCGCTCCAGATGCGACGCAGCCTTTTGCTGGAACGACTTGTAGTACTGCTGGCCAACCGCCTTGGAGAGCCAACGCGGAATATTGGAGACCATTCTGTCGTTCATCATCCAGATGTTCCGGTCGATTTCTTCTGGTGAGAGCTTCAGATCGGAAAACGCACGATACCAGGCGACGTAGGCAGGCAGAAACTGATAGTTCAAAGAGAAAATACTCTTTCCGATGTCGGGCACCTGCGGGCGAACCTCGCGAAAGTACCGGGCGGAGAGCTGCCGAAACGTTTGCCAGAATGTTTTGCCATATTCGTGAATCAATACGCTACGGCTGCGCAGCTTCGTGTAACGATAGATTGTCAATGGGGACATGGTGAAACAACGCTCCTTTCTGCTTTGAACACGGATCGATTTTGTGTTTGTACAAGCCTAGCTTGGTACGACAAGTTCTTCTATTGTAATCAATCGTCGGCGGCAGAGCACTTCTCAAATGAGCATGTTTGTGAAGACAAACGATTAAGCGACAAAAAACGGCGGGGCTAGATGCTCCGCCGTGTGTGTTCGACTGTTTTTTGTTTTGGATTACTTCGATTCGAATCGCGAGAACCGCGCGAGCACATAGAGCAGCACGCTGTTCCAGTAGATGGCAACCTCGTTCGTCGAGTAGCTCTCCACGGAATCCAGATAGCGCTCCGCCGCGGGCTTGCCGCAGAGCAGCGTTCTTGCCGCGAGGTCGTGGAGGTATTCATCCGGCCCGCCGACGAGCATGCCGGGCATCGCCTTACCCGCCGCAGCGGAGGGACGGTGATGCGGGTGCTTCGGAGAGGTTTCGTCCACGCCGGTAATGTAGTTCACGCCGAGCGGGTTGTGTCCGAGAATGTAGTCCAGATGCGCGCGTGCGGCGCGTAAGTACCGTTCGTTCTCCTGCGCATCGTTGGCGAGCAAGAGCGCCATGGCGTTGTTGAGCAGATACATATTGCTGCCCCAGAGGAAGTTGGTCAGCGAAATGCCCCATTCGTTGGCTTCCGTGCGCTCGGCGAGACGATCCGCCGTGGCGAGCAGATCCGCGCGAATGCGGCTGGCAAGCAGGTTGTCCTCGCAGATGCGGTCGCCAAAGAACAGCAGCGCGTTGCCATAGCCGCCCATGTCTGCCCAGCCGAAATCGGCGGAGCGCCCGCTCTTGTAGAGCGCGGCGGCGTCCTGCAGATACTGGTTCAGCCCGGTTGCCTGATAGAGCGCGGCGGCGGCAAAATAGCGCTCGTCCGCGTCGTTTTCGTCGTCGTACTCGCCGGTCACAACGCCGGCGGGGTTGTGGAACGGCAGCGGCTTGGAGTTCTTCAGGAATTCATAGGCGCTGATTGCCGCGCGGAGGCACTTCTTGGCAAACGTTTTGTCGACCGACTCGTAGACCGAGTAGGCCATTGCCATTACGCCCGCGAAATCGCCCGTTGCGGTCGTGGAGACGGGAAAGACGAAGAGTTCGTTGGTTTCTGCTTCCGGCGAGACCATGTCCGGAAAGTTGACGCAGGTCACCTTGTGGTAAACGCCGCCGTCGCTGCGCTGCATTTTAAACAGCCAGTCGAGTTCAAAACGGACTTCGTCGAGGATGTCGGCAACGCCGTTTCCGCTCTCGGGAATGGTCCAGTCGTCACCGAATGCTTCCGGCGTGGCCCGAAACGCCAGAAGCATATCGGCGACGGCTTTACATGCGGGCACAACATATCGTCCGTAATCGCCTGCGTCGTGCCAACCGCCGGATACGTGGAGGATTGTATCCGAATGGAATACACGAGCAGACGCGATATGGCATGCCGGGTGGGAATACTCTCCCGCAAGCGCGCTGCTGAGCGGGACGCCGCAGCGCTGCAGGTAAAACACACGTCCAACGGGTTTGATGAGGGACTGCGCAAGCAGCGCGTGTTTGGCGCTGCTGAGTGACAGGGTTTTGCCTTTGGAAGGGTTGTGGAAGACGGTGGGAATATCCTGCGTGGTTACGCTTTCCATAGATGAAGTCGCCTCCTGTCGAGAAATTCGTGTTCGGCCGGGGGACGCGCGTAGAGACCGGCTCCTCGCGCCTTTTTTCGGTGACCTAGTCGTTGATGTCCTTTACGGTGTCGCCCTTGAGCAGCTGTCCGGAGACCATAATCTGCTGGGGCAGGCATGTCTTTGGCTGTTCGATTGCTTCTACGAGTTTGGCAGCGGCTTCGCGGCCCATTGCCTCCGCGTCCTGCCGGTAGGTGGTCAGGCGGGGGCGGAGCACCTGCGAAAGCAGAATTCCGTCGTACCCGGCGACGCTCATGTCGTCCGGAATGGAGATGCCCTGGCGCTCGAGCTCGTTCATGCCGCCGATGAACGAAAAATCGTCCGGATACAGAATGCAGGTCGGGCGATCCGGAAGCGGTAGCGCGAGCAGTTCGCGCGTGGCAAGGCCGCTGGATTTCGGGTCGTGGTAGATCGCTGGTTTCACATAGTCCGGTAACACGCGCAGTCCGAGGCTTGCGCAGGTTTTATGGTAGCTGATGAGCCGTTTCTGCGTTACGGAGGTATCCTCGCCGTGGATAAAGGCGATCTTTCGATGCCCCATGGAATACACGTAGTTGACCAGCGCGGACATGCCGCCAATGTTGTCCGAGAGCACGGAGGTGCGGTTGTCGAACACGAAGTCCATCGTCACGGTCGGGATTTCGCTGGCGATGAGCTTGATCACCGCCGGATCGGAAAAATCGACCGAGGCAATGACGACGCCGTCGCAGTTGCGATACTTCGTGTGCTCGTAGTAGTCCATCGAAAACTCGCCGATGTCCTTGCTGATGAACGTGATATCGTATCCAAGACGCTCCGCCTCTTCCTTGAGGCTGTTGAGAATCGTTGAAAAGTATTCGTGCGAAAGGCCGCAGGCGGTCTTGTCGACAAACAGAACGCCAATGTTGTGCGAACGGCCCAGTTTGAGCGTGCGCGCCGTGGCGTTGGGCAAATAGCCGAGTTCCTTGGCGACCCGGCGGATGTGTGCGGTGGTTTCCGCGCCGATGTCCGCATGGCCGTTGAGCGCCTTGCTGACCGTTGCGCGGGACACGCCGCATTTTTCGGAGATATCCTTAATTGTGACCATGCTTACCGCCTGTTGTAAATTTCGGAACCGCAAGAAGGAATGCGCAGCTCTCCCGATTGGGGGGTCTACGACGCCCGGAAAAAACGAACTTAAAAATGCAAATAAGATTTAGAAGGACTTAATCGATTACGTGATTTGATTATAGGCAAGCGATCACGCCTTGTCAAGAGACAATTGGAGCAAAAACCACGGTTACGAATGTAAAATTTGAGCAGTGAGATTTTGTATATCGCACGCGATATACCACTCTGGGCATTCAAGCGTCCGGACGCGTCCAGAAGGCGATTCTCTTCTGAAAGAAAGTTACTTAATCGATTACGTTAAGTTGCAAGCAATCGTTTGGCGAGGAAATGAGCTGTTGCTCCCAAAAAAAGCCCGCAGACCGACTGGCCTGCGGGCTTGGAAACATACGAATTTTCGCGCGAGGATTTATTTCATCTTGCGCGCTTCTTCAACGGAGCAGTTGAGCACAACGGGGGTGGACTTGTAGCCAACGCCCATGCGATCGATGCCCATGTCGATGAGATTGAGGAAGTGCTCGCGGTCGCGAATGCCGCCGGAACCCTTGACCTTGCAGCGGCCGTTTACGCGCTGAATCATCGCTTCGACGAGCTCCGGCGTGGCGCCGACGCTCGGGCCGCCGGTGTAGAACCCGGTGGAGGTCTTCACAAAGTCCGCACCCGCCTCGATGGCAACGTCCGTCGCGCGGAGCGTCTGTTCCAGCGTTAGCGCGTCGGTTTCGAAGATGACCTTGACCGCGGTGCCGTATTTGTGGCAAACGTCGCAAACGGCCTTGATGTCCGCGCCGACCTGATCCCAGAGTCCGCTCTTGATCCAGCCGTAGTTCGAGACGATGTCCAGCTCGTAGATGTCCCCGCGCTTGCAGTATTCCTCCGCCTGCATAACCTTGGACGCGGTGGTGGACAGCCCAAACGGAAAGTCGCAAACCACGCAGATCTTCGTGTCGGTGCCGCGGGTGAGCTCGGCGGCGATGTCGAGCGAAGCGGGGTTGATGCAGACGGTTGCGCACCCAAAGTCGATGCCTTCCTGAATGTATCGCCGGATTTCGTCCTGCGTGAACTCCGGTTTGAGTACGGACTGGTCAATGTAGCGCGCGAGCTCGCGAACGGTCATGTCACTTGCTTTCTTGGTTGGTTTCATCCTTGCCTCCAGTTAATTCGAGTTATATTTTAGACTCTACAAGAAAATAATAAACGCTTAGTCTGCCAGCGCGCCTGCCGCCCAATCGAGGAGGAACGCGCGCACCTGTTCCAGATTCGGACTGTGCGCGTTTCGAACGTAATAGCCGGACGTTGCGACGCCGAGCCGCAGACAGTCCGCCGGGTCGTAACCCTGCAGGCAGCCAAAGATGAATCCGGCGTTGAAGTTGTCCCCCGCGCCGGTGGTCAGCTTCGGGTTCGCGCAAAAGGGGCCTTCGACCTCATAATACTCGCCGCCCACAACGCAGGCCGCGCGGTCGACCGGATGAATCACAAGCCGGCTTACACCCAGCCGGGCTTCCAGCGCGCGCGCAAGCGGCTCCAGGGGATAGTCGCGATAATTCTCAATCTGGCAGCATTCCAGCGCCTCGGCAATTTCGCAGGCTTCCTTCTTGTTCAGGCCGAGAATGGTGTGAAATCCGCTCTGCTCGAACTGTTGAATTTTGTCCAGCGCCTCCAGCAAATCTTCCTTCGTGCGCTTCTCCGGGTCGGCGAGGTCAAAGAAGAGAACCTTTGTGCTTTTATCGGACTGCATCGCGGGCACGGCCTGCGCGAGGATTCCGTTCCAGAGCGCGGTCATGTGCGGCAGCATCGTCCAGTTGTTAAAGCTGATGAGATCCGCCGCGTCCATATAGTCCACAAACGCCTTTAACCCGACCCGCTCGAGCACGGACTCCCAGGAAACGTCGTTGAGCGCATAGAGCTTGCTGCGGATGATCTTTCCGTCCGAAAACTCCATGGCGTCCGTTCGGGCGGGGTCGGCAATGCCAATTAATGTGCTACCCTGCGCGAGTTCGGAGAAGACGGGATCGATCGCGTCTTTGCCGACGCTGCCGATGTACGTAATGCCCGCGCCGTACTGTTTTAGCGCGTTGGCAAAGATGGGGCCGTTGCCGCCGAGCTTTTTATCGACCGTAACGATCTCAATATTGATGCTCAAGCCGGACGCGTTGGCAATCCGTTTTCCATAATCCGACAGCGTGGGAATGCGGGAATACCGCTCCGCGTCGAACCGTCGGTCGACCGTATGGACGACTTCGTCGACAAATCCGTCGAACCCGCAGAAACAGGAGACAAAACGGGCATGTTTTAATGCGTCTGCCAATCGATTTACCATTGCAGGAACCCTCAAATCGTGTATAATAGATAGAAATTAGCTGGCGGATTAGCGATATATGCCGACCGGACCTCTGGCTCTGTTGCGAACACCGGCAAAGCCGATCAATATGTACGATACAATTATAAAAGAACCATGCGGGCTTGTCAAGCAAGCGATTCATTTGAAAGAACAATTGTCAATAGCGGGGGAGCACCTTTATGGACTGGAATGAACTATCCATTCAATGGACGGACGACGCGCCCGTATATCTACAGCTGGCAAACTACTTCAGCGCAAAGATTTCCGCCGCGGAGCTGAAGGAAGGGGACGCGCTGCCAACCGAAACGGCGCTGTGCAAAACGCTCGGCATCAGCCGCTCGACCGTTCGGCAGGCGTTTCAAATGCTGGAGGACGAAGGCGTCATCATCCGCAAAAAGCGGGTTGGCACACGCGTCTGCAAACCGAAACTCAAGCGAAACATCAATAATCTTTATAACTTTACGACGGAGATGTACGCCATGGGGCTTTCTCCGAGCTCCAAGCTGCTTTCGTTTTCCACCGTGCACCCGCCGGCTAAGATTGCCGAGATGTTGAATCTCTCCTCCGGCGACACGGCGTTTCGCATTGAGCGCCTTCGCCTCGCGGACGGCGAACCGCTGCTGCTCGAAACGGCGTATATCCCGACGCATATCTGCCCGACGCTGACCAAGGAGCAGCTCAACGACTCGCTCTACGCAACGATTCGCGAGTGCTCCGGTTCCTCGCCGATGGAAGCGACTGAGATGTATGAGGCAATCACGCTGAACAAGCGCGACGCGGAGCTGATGAAGAGCAAGGCGGGCGAGCCGGGATTTCGCGTGCAGCGCATCTCCAAGAACACCGCGGGGGATATTTTTGAGTATTGCATCGAGCTCGCACGCGGAGATCGCACAAAATTTCAGATTATTCTGAAGAACTCTGGTATTCAGTATTCGCGCGTGTTATAATCCAATTGAAAAGGTTCCATTCGTTTGGCGCCGCGCCCATCGGGAGCTCACCGTTCTATTCGTGAGATCGCAACCCAGGCGGTGTCCAAACGCGAAACCAATGTGAATACCAACAAAATAAGTTTTACACGCCGTATTGCAGTAGCATGCGGCTAGTTCTGGTTTTGGGGAATCATAGAATTCTGAATTGAATCATCGGATTTTGCTAAAAACTGGCATACATAATCGGAATAACGCCAACAGAAATGGCAGAATTCACATTTGCGCCACATGGAATTTACGTGATTCGAATGTTCTGGAAGAATAGTCACAAAAAAGAGCGGAATAGTGGTTGATTTACGAGGATATAGAAAGTATAATGACAGCGAAGGTTAGGAAAGGAGATAAACGTAAAATGATGAAGATCAACGTAACGAACCTGGGACGATTCTTTGAAGTCGTCAATGCCTGCGAAAGCCCCGTGCAGCTGATCGTTGCAGAGCGCGAACCGGAAGAACTCCGTGGAAACAGCTTTGTGCAGAACCTGCTCAAGGACACGCAGAATGGCGTAACCAAGCTCTCGATCAAGACCGGTTCCGAAAAGGATACGATCCGACTGATCCGTTTCATGATGGAAGATGGCATCAGCGATGTCGAGGCCAAGGGCTCTGCGCTCGTTTCCGTCGCCTAACAGGACCCGATCATCCAAAATGGTTCGTTCCTGAGGCGGAAAAGAATCCACCAACGGACGAATCCGGGTCCTGGGCCGGAAAATTCAAAACTGAATAAGAGACAGAGTCCGCGAGCAGTCGCGGACTTTTCATATAAAGCTGGCTTTCACCAGATTTTTTAATATGGAGACAGAGTCCGCGAGCAGTCGCGGACTTTTCATAAAATAAAACGCTGGAGCACTTCCAGCGGTTTTTGCTTTTTGAAGGATTAGCCGCCAACCTGGACGGATATCCCGGCTTCTTCAAGTACATTTGCAAACGTGGAAACATCCGCGTCCCGCATTGCTCGAATTCCTTCGTAGGCATAGGGCAGGTTCAGGCGGTTATACTTGCTTTCGCCGAGCGTATGGAACGGAAGAAGCTGCACCTCATTTGCGCCAAGCCGCGTGAGCGCTTCGGCAAAGCCCGCCGTGTCCGCCGGACTGTCGTTGAATCCCGGAATCACCGGAATGCGAACGACGGCGGGTGTTTTACTCTTGAGCGCCGCCGCAATGTTTCGCAGAATCAGCGCGTTGCCAACGCCGGTGCCTTCGCGGTGCTTCGCGTCGTCGGAATGCTTGAGGTCGATATACGCAAAGTCCACGGCAGCGAGCACGCGGGAAAACACGTCCTCCGGCACGCAGGCTGCGGTTTCGATTGCCACGTGGATGCCCTCGGCGTGCAGTGCGCGGGTAAGCGCAAGCACAAACTCCGGAAAGAGCAGCGCTTCGCCGCCGGTCAAGGTTACTCCGCCGCCGCTCTCGTCGTAAAACGGCTTGTCCTTTATCAGTTCGGCAACGAGCTCCTCGACGGTGTACACCTTTGCCTGCTCGCCCGGTAGGGGGTCAAGCGGCTGACTCTCCGGATTGGAACACCATTTACAACGGAGGTTGCAGCCCTGAAAGAACACGTCCGTGCGAATGCCCGCGCCGTCGTGAATGGAGAATTTTTGGAGATTAAAGATTGTAGCGGTCAGCATGATCGGTTCCCTCGCTTCGCATCTATTTTAGCGAAGAATGGTCAAAAAGTAAACATAATACTTTCATAAGAAAGTAATTACACTTGCGAAACGAAATGAGACGTTGACATTCTCCCGTTCTCTTCTTAGAATAAAGGAGTCTCTTTGAGGAATTCATCTCAGAACGGAGTAGAAAAATATGAACACTCCCCTTCGCATTGGCATTGTCGGAACAAGCTTTGTGAGCGACTGGATCTGTGATGCCGCCGCCCAAACCGAAAGCTGCGAAATCGCCGCCGTGTTCTCGCGCGACGAGGAGCGCGGCAAGGCATACGCTGCCAAGCAGGGCATTTCCGGTTGTTTCTGCGACGAGGAGGCGTTCTTCGCCTGTCCCGAACTCGACGCGGTCTATCTCGCGAGCCCGAACGTCGCGCACTATCGGCAAACCCTGCTCGCGCTCGACTATGGCAAGCACGTGCTCTGCGAAAAGCCGCTCGCGCTCAACGCGGCGCAGGCGGAGCAGATGTTTGAAACCGCGCGGGACAAAGGGCTGATTTTGCTGGAGGCGATTCGCCCGATTTTTGATCCGTTTCTGGACGTTGTACGCGAGAACTTGCCCCGAATTGGCCGAATCCGGCGGGCGACGTTTGAATTCTGCCAGTATTCCTCGCGTTACGACCGGTTTAAGGCGGGCGAGCGGCCGAACGTGTTCGACGCGTCGCTTGGCAACGCCGCGTTGATGGATCTCGCGGTGTATTGCCTGCACACCTGCGTCGCGCTGTTTGGCCTGCCGATAACGCTGCACGCGGGCGCAACCTTTCTCGAAAACGGCACGGAGGCGGCGGGCAGCATGCTTCTCGATTATGGTGACCAGCAGACGACGATATCCTATTCCAAGGTGACGGACTCGATTTTCCCCAGCATGATTCAGGGTGAAGAAGGATCGATTGTGTTTGACACGCTGAATCAGCCGAGCTACGTGCGCCTGCTCCACCGGGACAAACGCGTGGAGGAGCTACCGTTTACGCCGGTGAAAAACAACATGGTGCACGAGCTCAACGCATTTTCGCGTATGGTGCGAGAGGGCGCCTCGACCGCGCGTTACGACGAGCAGAGCCTGCGTGTGCTGCGGCTATTAGACACGGCTCGCAAGCAGATTGGCATCGACTTTGGCGCGGGGGAAGCGCTCTAATCGAAGGATTTGTGCTCTTCGGAGCGTTTTCGTCCGTAAGTTTGCGCTCTTCGGAGCGTTTTTTTTAATTTTGGGCCTTGACAAGCGTTCAAATAGGTAATATATTACATATCACAAAAGGTAATGCATTACGTTTTAGCAAAGGAGCATTTGCAATGGAGGAATTCCAGCGTTCCCTGGAACAAATGGAGGATCGAACGTTCGTGTTCGGCTCGCTGTTTGTTGTCGCAAACCGGCTGGAGACGCTGCTGGATCGCGCGTTCGCGCCCTACGGGATCACGAGCAAGCAATGGCTCCTGCTTGTCACGGTGCAGTCGCTGTTTACAGAGCCGCCGACCATTTCGCAGGTTGCCGCGGCAATGGGCACCTCGCACCAGAACGTGAAACAGATTGCGAAGAATTTGGAGCGAAGCGGGTTTGTCCGCATGGAGAAGGACGCGCGGGATGCGCGAACGACGCGACTACTTTTGACCGATGTTTGCCGTGCGTTCGCCGAGGACACGCAGCAGGCGGGGGAGCAGTTTATGAAAGAGGCGTTTTCCGATGTGCCGGACGCGGACGTGCGCGGCGCGCGAAACACGCTGCTGCATCTTTGGCAGAACACACAGAAGATGAAATAAAACAAAAATGAAACCGCGCAGACCGCGCAAGAAGGGGAATACAAATGAACACACTCATCGTATACGCAACGCAATATGGCTTCACCGCAGACTGCGCGGCGAGCCTGAAACAACAACTCAACGGCGAAGTGACGCTGGTCGATCTGGCCAAACAGACCGCACCGAACCTCGAGAACTACGACGCGGTTGCCGTCGGCGGGTCGATCTATATGGGCAAAGTACAGGCGCAGGTCTCCGCCTTCTGCGCGGCGCACGAGAGCGAACTGCTGCAAAAGCCGCTCGGCCTGTTTCTCTGCTGTGGGTTGCCGCAGAATCTGGAGCAGACCATGGCCGCGTCGTTTCCGGAATCGCTGCGCAAACACGCGAAAACCAGCGGTTGCTTCGGCGGCGAACTGCGCACGAACCGCATGAAACCCATGCACAAGTTCATTGCGAATATGATGCAGAAGGCGGGCGCAAAGGACGGGATAAAGCCGCCCGAGGCAAACCCGCAGGCGATTGCCGACTTTGCGCGCGCGATGAACGCGTAAACAGCAGGCAGTTTTTCACAAGAGGGATATGGGGATGAAAAAAGGCCGTTCGGCGGGTGCCGAACGGCCTTTTTGCGTGGGTAAGATTACTCGTAATCCGCAAACAGAACCGCTGTTGCGGAGTTGCTGACCGTGCGCTCGATCTCGGTCAACTGCCCGTTGAGCGGGTCGATGGCGTAGAGGATCAGCTCGTTGGAATCCTGGAACCCGGAGAGCAGAAACTTGCCGTCCGGCGTAATGTTGAAATCACGCGGGGTTTTTCCGCCGGTCTGCAGGATGGAAAGCGGGGTCAGCGTGCCGTCCGGCTGGACGCGGTAGCTGGCAATGCTGTCGTAGCCGCGGTTGCTCGCGTAGAGAAACTGCCCGTTCGGGTGCAGCTTGATGCAGGCGGAGATGGTATCCGGCACGCAGTCGTTCGGCAGGGTCGGCAGCGTCTGCAAGAACTGTGCGGTGCCGCTGTTGCTGTCGTAGTCGTAAACGCGAACGGTATTGCCCAGCTCGGTGACGAGGTAGAGGTACCTGCCGCTCGGATCAAAGATGAACTGGCGCGGGCCTTCTCCCGCGTCCACGCGGATGGCGGGCGCGGCGTTCGGCGTGACGCAGCCGGTGGCCCAGTCGATGCCATAGACGGAGATCTCGTCCGTGCCAAGGTCGGCGACGAGCAGGTGCTTGCCGAGCGGGTCGGGCGAAATCTGGTGCACATGCGGGCTGGCCTGCCGCGTCGGATTCACGCTCTGTCCGTAATGCTGAATAAAACACGAAGCCGTTCCGAGGCTGCCGTCCGCAAGAACGGGGAAGATCGAGAAGCTGCCGCCGGTGAAATTCGCTACCATAACATAGGAATCGTTCTGTGCAACGGTGAGGCAGCAGGCGTCCCCGCCGCCGGTCATGCGGCGGTTGAGAAACGTGAGCTCGCCGGTGTCCGGGTGAATGGCGTAGGCGGAAACGGTGGCGGAAGCCTCTTCGTGATACTCCTTCAGCTCGTTGACCGTGTAGAGAAACCGCTGATCCGAACTCAGCGCCAGATAGGTTGGGTTTGGCTTGCCCGTTGCGAAGAGGCGGGTTAAGTGCCCCGCGTCGTCCATGCGGTAGACGGTGACCCCGTCTCCGCTGCCTGGCACGAGCTCGCCCGTGCCGAGAATGATATCCTGCGTGTAACTGCCAACAAACACCAAGCGGTTCTTCATGGTCATCCTTCTCCTGTCGAAATATTTGAGAATAGCTGCGCTTTAGCGCGTGTTTAAAATCTGTCTTATATGGAAGAACTTAGGAAAAAACGCTTACTGAGCGTTTAAAATTCGCTCTATTGCCCAGACCGCGCCGTCAAGGTCGTTGTCCGGCGCGACAAGACCCGCGCTCTCGCGAACAAAGTCCAGCGCGTTTTCCATCGCGATGGATAGCCCGACCCGGCGGAACATCGCCACGTCCGCCATGCCGTCCCCAACTGCGGCGGTCTCCTCCGGCGATATGCCGAGGTAGTCGCACAGCGCGAGAAGTCCGCTGCCCTTTTCGACGCCCTTTTGGTTCACCTCAAGCCCGTCGTGAATCGAAACGACGAGATCGACGGGGAACGTTTCGCAGAACGCGCGAAGCTTTGGCAAGTCCTCGATGTCCCGAAAGGAGATGTAGAGCTTTTCAATGTCTTCTGTGCGTTCGTCCAGCAGCGCGCCGACACTCTCGACCGGAACGCGCCCGTCTGCCAGCGAAAAGTGATGCAAAAACTCCGCCGTATACAGCTCGCTGTGCTCCCAGCAATCGCTGTTGACATAGGACATGCCTTCGGTATACACCTCGGTCATCACGGGGTACTTGCGCGCCTCGCGCTCTACCGCGCGGGCAATGTCCAGCGGCAGGAGCTTTTCGTAGAAGCGGACGTTCCGCTCCGCGTCCAGCCCGACGGAGCCGTTGCTGACCACGAAATAACGAATCCACGGAAGCAGTTTTCGGAAATGAAGCAGTTCGCCCATCGTGCGCCCGGTGACGATTGCCACCTCGACGCCCGCGTCGTGTAGGGATTGGAGGGCTTGTTCCACCGCCTTGGAGAGCGAGAGGTCGCGCCGAATCAGCGTTCCGTCCACGTCCAGCGCGGCCAGTTTGATCTTTGCCATGTAGTAGTTCCTTTATCTTGAGATTCGATCCCGCAAGCAGGAAAGTTTATTTATGTTGCACTCGGGTATTCGTTGCAGAGCAGGCGATAGGGCGCTTCGTCTTCCTCGATGGTCGAGAAACGGCCTAGAGGCTCGTGAAACCGGTTGTCGTGCACATCGTCGTTGCACATGCTGACCTCGCCGAGCAGCACGGGGCCGGTACCCGCCTCTACGGTGAAATCGTGGTAGAGGTATGGTTGAATTGCAATGCTCTCGCCGGGGGTGAGGCGAATTTGCGTGCCCGGGGGAACGGTGAATTCGCGCCCGTCGCAATGCAGCGTGACGTCGCTGGTGTCAAACCGCTCATCGGGCGTGGAATTGTAGACGCGAATGAGCACGTTGCCGCCGCCGCGATTGATGATGTCCTCCATCTTACTCCAGTGGAAGTGCATGGGCGAATACTGCCCGTCTTCCAGATAGAGCAGCTTCTCCGCATAGGGCTTTGGATAACGCTCCCGCTTGGCGAAGTTGCCGTTTCGAATGGTCACGAGCGAGAATCCCATCTTGAAAAAATCACCTACGCCGTAGTCGGTGACATCCCAGCCGAGCATATTGTCGCGAATCTCGTCGAACTCGCCGCTCTTATGCGCCCAGTCCTCGGGCGTCCAGTTGCAAAACGGGGGCAACACGAAGCCTTGCTGTTTCGCAAACGCCTCCATGCGACGGATTGCGGCGTTGATTTCGGAGCGTTTCATAACGGATGAATCCCCCTTTTTGATAAACGAAAACGTGCGCATTCATCATAGCGCATGCGATACGAATTTGCAATCTCGCTTGCAAACTTTCATATGAAAGAAATAATATTATAAAAGCAACCGAAATTCTTGACAATGCAGATACACCTGCCTATACTGAAGTTGAATGGAAAAATGCGGTTGCGAAAGAGGAACAGAAGGTATGCAGAGCGGATATGTCATTGGAATTGACGCGGGCGGCACGAAGGTTGCCTACGGGCTGTTCAATCCCGCCGGGGAGCGTATTGACCGGGATCAGCATCCGACGGACGTTTGCGCGACGGGGGAATCGTTTTCCGACACGCTCGTGGAGCACATTCGCGCTATGCTCGTGCGAAACCGCATGCAGGATTCCGATCTCGACGGAATCGGCATCTGCATGCCGTCGTTCATTCTCTTTGACGAGGGCGTTGTGCTGATGACTTCGGCGATGCCGGGAATCAAGCAGTTTCCCATGCGGAACTATCTTTCAAAACGGTTGAACACCCGCATTGTGCTGGACAACGACAGCAACGCCGCGGCGCTCGCCGAATACCGGCGCGGCGCGGGGCGCGGCAGCCGACATCTCGTCTACATTACGGCGGGAACGGGACTCGGCAGCGGCATTCTAATCGATGGAAAGCTCTTTCGCGGCAGCTATGGCTGGGCAGGCGAGTGCGGGCACATGCTGGCCACACCGGACGAAGGATTGATGTGCGGCTGCGAAAACCGGGGCTGCTTTATGAGTTACGCGTCGGGCAGGAGCATCAGCGCGCGTGTGCGCGGGCAGATGACCTACTGCAACACCACGATGCTCACGCCGGAGACGGCGGACGGCGAGCATGTACTTGCGGCTTTCCGCGCGGGCGACCCGCTCGCGACCGAAGTGCTCGAAACCACCGCGCATTACCTCGGCGTCTGCGCGTTTAACATCTACCAACTGCTCAACATCAACCGCTTTGTCTTTGGCGGCGGGCTGACCAACTTTGGCAGCGACCTGTTTGACCGGGTCAAGGCAACGTTTGACCAATACAATCACATTCCATTGCCCGTCGAGTTCAAAATGGCGGAACTCGGAGGCGACATTGGCCTGATCGGCGCGGCGGAATTCGTTCGGGGAGAATAACGGTTTTATGGAAGCAATTTTACAATAAAGTATATATTGCATCCGTTTGTTCGAGGAGAATAACTGATTTATGGAAGCAATTTCACGGGAAAAAACATACGGCAATCCGAAGGAATACTTCGGCAATCTAAACGAACGCACCGCGCGCATCCGCGCCCGCCTGCTGGACACGCAGCCGACGGTGGACACCGAGCGTGCCGTGCTGACCACGGAGAGCTACCGCGCGCACGAGCAGGATCAAGTCGTACTGCGCCGCGCATATATGCTAGACAACGTGCTACGGAATATGTCGATCTACATCGACGAGGATGCACTGCTCGTTGGCAATCAGGCGTCGAGCGACCGTAGTGCGCCGATTTTTCCGGAATACGCGATGGACTGGGTCATCAAAGAGCTGGACGCGTTTGACCAGCGCGACGGCGACCGGTTTACGATTACCGAAGAGAACAAGCAGGTTTTACGCGACATCTACCCATATTGGAAGGGGCGCACCCTGCAGGACAAGGGCTACGCCGCGTTCCCCGAGCGCGCGCGGCTGTTTTACGACCTTGGCATCATCAAAACCGAAGGAAACATTACCTCCGGCGACGCGCACATTGCCGTGGACTACGGCCGCGTACTCCGCGAGGGGCTGAGCGGCTATCGCGCGCGTGTGCTCGAAGCGCAAAACGCGCTTGAACTCGCGAACTTCGAAGACTTAAAGAAGAGCTATTTCTATCGGGCGATTCTCATCGTGCTGGACGCGGTGGAGGCGTTTGCGCTGCGCTACGCCGCGCTTGCCGAGGAACAGGCGAAGAGCGCCGCGCCGGAACGCGCAAAGGAACTGCTCGAACTGGCGCGAATCTTGCGCAAGGTGCCGATGCAGCCCGCCGAGAGTTTTCACGAGGCGCTCCAGAGCGTCTGGCTGCTGCACGTCGTGCTCCAGATTGAGAGCAACGGGCACTCGCTTTCCTACGGGCGCATGGATCAGTACGTCTACCCCTACTACGAGGCGAGTCGCAAGGCGGGCATGTCGCAGGAACAGGCGCTGGAACTGCTCGAAAACCTGTGGCTGCGTACGTTCACGGTCAATAAGATTCGTAGCTGGTCGCACACCCGCTTCTCCGCTGGTAGCCCGTTGTATCAAAACGTTACCGTCGGCGGACAAACCGTGGACGGCAAGGACGCGGTCAACGAGCTGAGCTACCTCATTCTGCGTTCCGTCGCGCGCTGCCACCTGCCGCAGCCGAACCTGACCGTTCGCTACCACAAGGGATTGAGCGACGAGTTCATGCAGGAGTGCATTCAGGTGATCCGCTGCGGATTTGGCATGCCCGCGTTCAACAGCGACGAAATCATCAGTCCCTCGTTCCTCAACCTTGGAATTCAGCGCGGGGACGCGTACAACTACAGTGCGATTGGCTGCGTGGAGGTTGCCGTTCCCGGCAAATGGGGCTACCGCTGCACGGGCATGAGCTTTCTAAACTTCCCAAAGACGCTGATGATAGCGCTCAACGACGGCGTGGACATCGACAGCGGCAAGCGCGTGTTCGACGGCACGGGGCATTTTCTCCAGATGGAGTCGTTCGACGACGTGATGCACGCCTGGGACGTGTTCGTTCGCGAATTCTGCCGTCAGGCGGTGATTCTCGACGCCAGCGCGGATCTCGTGCTGGAGCAGGAGGTGCCGGACATTCTCTGCTCGGCGCTGACGGAGGACTGCATTGCGCGCGGCAAGCACCTCAAAGAGGGCGGCGCGGTTTACGACTTCATCAGCGACCTGCAGGTGGGCATTGCGAACCTTGGCGACTCGCTCGCGGCAATTCGAAAGGTCGTCTACGAGGACAAGAGCGTTTCGCGCGAGGAACTCTGGAATGCGCTCTTGACCGACTTTGCGGGCGAGCGCGGGGAGGAAATTCGAAAGCTCCTGCTCGCTGCGCCGAAATACGGCAACGACGACGACTACGTGGACAGCCTCGTGGTCGAGGGCTACGACAGCTACATCGACGAGTTGAAAAAGTACAAAAACACCCGCTACGGGCGCGGCCCCATCGGCGGCTGCTACTACGCGGGCACAAGTTCAATCTCGGCCAACGTGCCGCAGGGCGCGGGCACTTGCGCAACGCCGGACGGACGGCACCGCGGCGACCCGCTCGCGGAGGGCTGCTCTCCCACGCATGCGGCGGACGTGAACGGCCCGACCAGCGTATTTAAGAGCGTCAGCAAACTAAGGACGGACAAG
This sequence comes from Christensenella sp., assembly GCA_034927595.1. Lineage (GTDB taxonomy): Bacteria > Bacillota > Clostridia > Christensenellales > CAG-138 > UBA7703. The sequence goes on along the minus strand of JAYFPQ010000162.1, from coordinate 9,767 downwards.
ATTACCGGCGGCGTGCTGCTCAACCAGAAGGTTTCGCCCAGCATGCTGGAAAAGCCGCGCGACCGGCAGAAGTTATTGCTGCTGCTCAGAACGTTCTTCAACGTGCTCAAGGGGTTCCATGTGCAATACAACGTGGTTTCCCGCGAGACCATGCTCGACGCGCAGGTGCATCCGGAACAGCACAAGGATTTGATCGTACGCGTTGCGGGATATTCCGCGTTCTTCAACGTGCTCTCGCGGCAGACGCAGGACGATATTATCGCCAGAACCGAGCAGGTGCTATAGAAGATGCTTCAATCATTTTTTTTAAAATGATTGGCTGAGAATTATCGCCAGAACCGAACAAGTGTTATAGAAGGCATTCGCGACTGAAACGCTTACAATTTTGGCAATTCCTGCTATAATAAAACCAGTCGGGTTTCATATGAACGCGAAACCATGACAATTTGAAAACAATACGGGGAGCATACCATGAATCAGCGCTGTCTCACCATTTTGGAGCGGCTCAACCGCGAGGACATGCTGGACGTAAACGACCTTGCCGAGCAGCTTGGCGTTTCCGCCGTCACGGTGCGGAAGGATCTCGCCATCCTCGAGAACAAGGGGCTGCTGCATCGCCAGCATGGCTACGCCATGCGCGTTTCCCCCAACGACATTGGCTACCGCATGACGTTTGACTACGAGGTCAAGCGCAGAATTGCGCAGCGCGCGGCGGAACTCGTTCAAAGCGGCGAAGCGGTGATGATTGAATCCGGCTCGACCTGCGCCATGCTCGCCGAAGAGCTCGTGCGAAAAAAGCGGGACGTCACGATTATTACGAACTCGGCGTTCATCGCAGGGTATGTGCGCTCCATTCCCGGCGCGCGCGTCGTGCTGCTCGGCGGGTCTTACGACCCGGATGCGCAGGTGAGGAGCGGGCCGCTCGTCGGCAAATGCGCCGAGGAGTTCTACGTGGATAAGTTTTTCATCGGCACAGACGGATACGATCCGAACCAGGGATTCTCAAACGTGGACATGCTCCGCGCGGAGGCGGTTCGCGCCATGGCGGCGCGGGCGGACAAGCGCATAATCCTGACGGATTCGAGCAAGTTTAACAAGCGAGGCGTGGTGCAGCTCATGCCTGTTTCGCAGGTGACGCAGGTCATTACAAACGCCATTCCGGACAACTGCCGCGCGGCGCTGCTGCAAAGCGGCGTGGAGATTCTCCTGACCTGATCGATACGAGGTGACCCGCGCCGTACCCGGCGCATGCGGTTCAGAAGGGGGCGAGGTTTCTTGGCTTCTTTGGCAAATGAGATCGGGACAACCGAACAAGGGCGCGACAGCGACTTCTTTTCGGATGGTCTGGAGGGCTACTGCGAAGCGCTGAACCGCGCGGAAACGCCGGTGCTGTTCTGCGAGCGGTTTGACGAACGCAGCAACATCTGGAATTTTAAGGAGCACAAGCACGACTGCATCGAGTTGATCTATTTTCTCTATGGAAACGCACGGGTCATCACGGGACAGACGAGCGTTCAAGCTTCGTTTTACGACATGATTGTATACCCCAAGGGGATGCTCCACACGGAGAGCTTGCAGTTTGACCACCATCAGGAGATCATCTGCCTCTGGGTGGATGTGCCCGGGCTGGAGTTTTCGGACATCCTGCGCGTGCAGGACAAGGACGCGCGTCTCAAGTGGCTGCTCGAGAACATTCACGACGAGTACAAGAGCCGAACCCCGAATCGCCCGCTGATTGACCACTACGTCAAAGCCGTGCTGCTGCTCATCGGCCGGCACTGCTTTGAAAAGCGGACGGAGAGCGACATGGTCAGCCGCGTGATCCTCTATATGCAGGATCACTTAACGGAGCCGATCAGCGTTCAGCAGCTCGCGGACATGGTCTACGTCAGTAAATCATACCTCAGTCGTTTGTTCAAACAGAAGACCGGTGTTTCGCTGATGGACTACCTAAACTCGCTGCGAATGGAGTCCGCAAAGGCGTTGCTGGTGGCCTCCAACCTCAACACGGAGGAGATCGCCTATCAAACGGGGTATCATTCCACCAAGTTTTTCTATCGGGCGTTTCGCGCCTATACGGGAATGTCCACCCGCGAATACCGCAACCGGGAGGCACAGTCTCGCGCAGAAGGTTCACGATAGTACACCTTTTGAACACGCGAAACGGTTTTATCGGCGAAAATTGCGTGATAGAATTTTTATATTCCAAAGCAGTATCATTTTAGTTCATGTTGAAGAAACCAATCGAAACGATTTTGTAACCGAAGACAAACTCAAACAGCGCATAAGAAACAAACAAGCCATCATTCGAAACAACAAACAGAGGGAACCAAGCGATGAAATCGAATGTCGATCAGCTGGGGCTGAGATTCCGCGTCCAAAAATTAAAGGAAGTCATGTTCACGGAAGAACGCTATATGTCGATCGAGCAGGCCAAGATCGTCACGCGCGTCTACCGCGAACACGGCGACCTACCGCGTAATCTGCTCCGCGCGCTTTCGCTGAAGGAAGCGCTGAGCTGCATCGAGATTCGCATTACGCCGGGCGAACTCATCGTTGGCAACCGTACGACGGGCGTTCGAGCGGGCGTCATCTTTCCCGAGTCGGGCTTGAGCTGGGTGGATCGCGAGATCGAAGGCCTGCCGACGCGGCCGCAGGACCCGTTCCAGGTGCGCACCGAGGATGTTTCGGAGTTTAAGAGCGATATCTTTCCCTATTGGCAGGGCAAAACGCTGGAGGATATTCTCGACGAGCGGATTGGCGGCGAAATGCGCGCCATCGGCAAGGTTGCCAAGATCAACCAGACCGACCATGCGCAGGGGCATATCTGCCCGGACACGCAGCGCTGGCTGACCTACGGGCCGAGCGGGCTGATCAAGCTGGCGCAGGCGGCCAAGCGCGAGCATCCGCAGCAAGCGGAGTTCTACGACGGGCTGATTCTCTCGCTCGAAGGAGCGCAGATTTTCATGCGTCGCTATGCCGCACTGGCACGCGAGATGGCGAAGACCGGCGAGCACGCCGACGAGATGGCCGAAATCGCCCGCGTCTGCGACGCGCTGGCACAGCGCCCGCCGGAAAACTTCCGCGAGGCGGTGCAGGCGAGCTGGTTTTTGTATGTGATACTTCAGATGGAGAGCAACGCTTCTTCGTTTTCACCGGGGCGGATGGATCAGTATCTCTACCCGTTTTACGAACAGGACATCGCCAGCGGCACGCTCACAAGAGAGGACGCGCTGGAGCTCATCGAGTGTTTGTTCCTCAAGTTTAATCAGATCGTGTATCTGCGCAGTTCCAGCAGCGCGAAGTATTTCGCGGGATTCCCGATTGGCTTTAACGTTGCCATCGGCGGGCAGAACGAGGCGGGCGAGTCCGCCGAAAACGAGCTGAGCTTTCTGTTCCTCCGCGCACAGGAGCACCTGCTCCTACCGCAGCCGAATCTCTCCGCGCGGGTTTTCTCGGGATCGAGCGAACATTTTCTGACGCGCTGCGCCGAAGTCGTCGGTAAGGGCAGCGGCATGCCGCAGTTCTTCAACGACGAGGCGGTGATTCCCGCGCTCAAAGGCAAGGGCATTTCGGATGCGGACGCGAAGAATTACGCAATCGTCGGCTGCGTGGAGCTCACGACGATGGGCAACAACCTCGGCTGGAGCGACGCGGCCATGTTTAATCTCGTGAAAGCGCTGGAGCTCGCGCTCAACGACGGCGTCTGTACCCTAACCGGCAAGCAGATGGGCGCGCATACGGGAACGTTGAAGGACTTCGCAACGTATGAGGATGTGCTCCAAGCGCTCAATACGCAGGTTGATTTCTTCTTTGAGCGCATGATTTGTTGCTGCGAGGTCGTCGAGCGGGCGCACGCGGAACTCTTGCCTTCGCCGTTTCTCTCCTGCGTCATTGACGACTGCATGGGCAGCGGCGTGGACGTGACCGCGGGCGGCGCGCACTACAACCTCTCCGGTATTCAGGCGATTCAGTGCGCAAACGTTGCGGACAGCCTCGCTGCACTCAAGACGCTGGTCTACGACGAGCGAATCGTCGACCGAACCGAGCTGCACGAAGCGCTGGTTTCGAACTTTGAACACGCGGAGCTGCTGCGCCTGCGCCTCTTAAACAAAGCGCCGAAGTACGGCAACGACGTGGAATGGGTGGACGCAATCGCATTCGACTGGGCAAAGGCATTTGCCGAGCGGCTGAGCCGCTACACCAACGTGCGCGGCGGCCCGTACCAGATGGGGCTCTACACCGTTTCCGCGCATGTGCCAATGGGGCAGAACGTCGGCGCGACGCCGGACGGACGGTTCGCGAAGGACCCGCTGGCGGACGGCGGCATGTCCCCGGTCTACGGGCGGGACAGCCACGGACCGACCGCGGTGCTCAAGAGCGTTTCCCGCGTCAAGAGCGAATACGGCAGCAACGGTACGCTGCTGAACATGAAGTTTTTACCGTCGCTGTTTAAGACCGAGCTGGGCGTTTCCAAGTTCGTTCGCCTGCTGCGCGCGTTCATCGAGCTCAAGATCATTCACGTGCAGTTCAACGTGGTCAACCGTGCGGATCTGCTCGCGGCGCAGCAACAGCCGGAGCTGTATCGCAGTCTGACCATTCGCGTTGCGGGCTATACGGCGTACTTTACGGAGCTCGCGCCAGACCTCCAGAGGGAAATTATCGAGCGGACGGAATATGCGGACGTATGATTACGGCGAACGTATTTGATATCAAGCGGTTTTCAATCAACGACGGGGACGGTATCCGCACGACGATTTTCCTCAAGGGCTGCCCGCTGCGCTGTCTCTGGTGCCAGAATCCGGAGGGGTTGATCCCCGAAATCCAGCTCTGGTACGCAAAAAATCTCTGCGTTTCCTGCAAGAGCTGCATCGCGGCCTGCGAGGTACACGCGCTCAACTGGGACGAGCGAGGGGTCGCGATTGACCAAGCCGCCTGCACGCGCTGCGGCGCCTGCGTGACCGCCTGCCCCACTGGGGCGATTCGGTTTGACGCGCGGGAGATGAGCACGCAGGACGTTCTCTTTGAGATTGAGAAGGATGTTCCGTTTTACGGCAAGGACGGCGGCGTTACCCTCTCTGGCGGCGAATGCATGGCCAGCCCCGCGTTTTCCCTCGAAATTCTACGCGGCTGCCGCGAGCGCGGTATTGGTACCAGCATAGAAACGAGCCTGTACGCAAAGCCGGAGACGGTGGACGCGTTTACGGAGGCGACGGATCAGATCATCGCGGACATCAAGCTGATCGACCCCGCGCGGCACAAGGCAGCAACCGGCGTCGACAACGCGTTGATTCTGAGCAATATCGTGCGCCTGGCCAGCAGCGGCGCGAACCTCTTGCTCCGCGTTCCACTGATTCCGGGGTATACGGACGACGACGAGAACATAGCGGGAATTGCGCGGTTTGTCGCATCGCTGGATCGGCAGATTCCGGTGGAACTGCTGAACTTCAACCCGATGTGCCGCGACAAGTACGACGCGATGCGCGAGGAATACGCGTTCTCGCCCGATCAACGCGAGATTTCAGACCAGCGGGTACAAAAACTCAATCAAATACTCGAATCCCACGGTTTAACAGTCATAAAGTAGGAATTTTTCGGGCTTCGGCCTGATGTCATAACAGGATGGAAGAGCGCCATGATGCAGGAGTTTCTGAACCGGGCCGAGCGCGGCGAACATGTTTTCTTACCCGATGTGCGGGCGGCATTTTCCGCCGGAACCAGCCGGATTCAATGCGTGCTGGAGCTCGTCATCGGCGGCGAGCGGCACTGGGAGATTCGAGTTCCCGCCGCGAGGAACGCGGCAGAGGCGGCGTTCGTCAAGGAGTATTGCTACGCGAGTTTTTATAACCTGATCTCCACGTTCGGCGGCAAGCGCATGCGGCTGTACGTTTCCCCGATGGATTCCTTTTCGGCGGAACTCTGCACAACGCTCGACGACGTGTTTCAGGTGCATCGACCCAAGCGGGAACGGCGCGGCTACGGAAAGTGCCTGAACGTGACGGATCGAATCAACGCCGCGATGGGCGAGGAACCCTTTTCGTTTCAAACCGTGCTGGGCTCTTACGCGGGAACGAACCCGCCCCAGCCGACGGCGGACGCGCTGGCGACCCTCCGTTCCACGGTGGACAAGGCGCGAACTGCGACACTCTGTGGCATTGACATTGGCGGAACGGACATCAAGGTGGTTGGCATTCACGACGGCAGAATCGTAATGGTGAAGGAATACGACTGGTTTCCGGCGGAAATGATCCAAATGGAGCAGATTCTCGAACCCATTCTGCTCATGGCGCGGATTGCCCGCGCGGCGATGTCGCTGCCCGATACCGCGGAGGCAAACGAACTGCGCGAGCGGATGCTCCAAAAGGGCGCGTCGAACGAAGCGATGCAGAGCGCCGTGGACGCTTGCCGCGAGGCATATGGCGAAGCGCCACTGCTTGATGGAATCGGCGTTTGCTTTCCGGACGTGGTCATCGAAGATCGGATCGTCGGCGGAGAAACCTACAAGACGAGGGGAATTCGCGCAACGTCGCCGGACTATGAGACGGAATTTTTGAAGCTCAGTAAGCTCAAGGAACTGCTACTGGAGCAGTGCCGCCCCGGCGGAAAGGTGCACATGGCCAACGACGGCGCGCTCGCGGCCTACACGGCGGCGGTGGAGCTTGCGCATTCGGAGCAGGCGGGCAGCGTGGCAAACGGCGTGTTTGCGCATACGCTGGGTACGGAGCTCGGTACGGGCTGGATCGACGAAACCGGCGAGATTCCGCCGATTCCGCTCGAGGTATACAACTGCATCATCGACCTTGGCAACCACCCCGCGCGCGCCTATCACGAACAGGACGTGCGCAGCGTGAATAACTTTAACACCGGACTGGCCGGAACGCTGCAAAAGTATTGCAGCCAGAGCGGCGCCTACCGACTCGCGCTGCGCCTGTTTGAACAGCAAGCGCCGGAGCGCTACGCGGAACTCTTTGACCACGGCTTCCTGCAACAGCGCGAAAACGGAGTATTCGTCGCGTTGTCTCCGGCGGACATGCGAAAGCCCCTACTGGAATACCTGATGCGGCTCGCGGCGGAAGGCGACCCGACGGCGGAAGCAATCTTTCGACAGATTGGCGAGTACCTCGCCGTTACGTTTGAGGAAACGGAGTGGATGCTCGCGCCAAAGAGCAAGCAACGTGTGCTGTTTGGACGGTTTGTCACGCACAAGCGCTGCGCCGAACTCCTGCAGGAAGGCGCGAACGAGCGAAACCCCGTTCGGTTTGTGGCGGGGGACGGCAACCTCGCGTATACGCCGCTGATGCTTGATCTCAAGCAAGACCCCGTGCACACGGTGGCGCAGTTTGGTCAGGCGGTTGGCGCGGCCTATTTCGCGGCGTCACAGCTCTAAGAGCGCCGATCTCTGAAACGAAACTCAAAGGGTATTTACCCTGAGAAACCGGATTGACGGAAATGAAACTCGGAGGATTTATATATGAAGGAACAGAATTATCTGGATTGCCTCGTTGGCGTATTTGGACATCCCGCGGCGGAGAACCCCGGTGTGGTGATCCAGGAGGCGGCGTTTCGTGCGCTCGGCTTGAACCTCTGGCGGTTTCTGACGATTGACGTCGATCCGGACAAGCTGGAGGACGCGATCAAAGGCTTAAAGGCGTTTAAGATGCGCGGCATCAACTGCACGATTCCGCATAAGCTCAACGTGATTCAGTACCTCGACGAGCTCTCCGAGAGCGCAAAGCTCATCGGCGCGGTCAACACGATTGTCAACACCAACGGTCATCTCTTCGGCGAAAACACGGACGGCAAGGGCTTTATGGAGTCCCTTCAGGAAAACGGCGTCGACCCCAAAGGCAAGACGATCGTGATTCTCGGCGCGGGCGGCGCGGCGCGCGCGGTCAGCGTGGAGCTCTCTCTGGCGGGCGCGGGCAGCATTATGATTGTAAATCGTCCGGAAGACGCGGTGCTGGCCAAGAGCCTGATGGAGCTGCTGAACAAAATCGCGAAGAAGAGCGACTTCGTCACCTGGGATCACACCTACTCGGTGCCCGCGGACACGGACATTCTTGTGAACGCCACGCCGATTGGCCTGTACCCGAATGTGGACGAAATTCCGAACATCGACCTCGACACGATTCTACCCAGCATGTTCGTGCAGGACGTGATTCCAAATCCGGCGATTACCCCGTTTCTTCGCGCCGCCGAGGCGCGCGGGGCGCGCTGGAACACCGGCACCGGTATGTTGATCAACCAAGCGGCGATCAACATTGAGCTGTGGACAGGGCTCAAGCCGGACAAAGCCGTCATGCTCAAAGCGCTGCAGGAGGCGCTGAGCTAACCGACATAACCTTACCCAAACTTGCATAAGAAGCACTGACTACGGAATAAGCGACCCCGCGGGCAAAAGAACACCCTGACTTGGTTTGCGGAGCGCTTAAATAAAAAGGAGGAAAAAATCGAATGTCCAAGAAGATTCTCGTATTGGCAATGGCTCTCATGATGGTCGTTGGCGTTTTCGCCTGCGCCCCGGTTACCGCCCCCGCGACGGAAGCACCCGCAGCAGAAGCTGCCACGACGGAAGCCACCGAAGCACCCGCCGCCGAACCGGCAGCCGCCACCTACAAAGCCGCGTTCATCACGCAGGCGCTCTCCAACGAGTCGCAGGCATACTCCTACAAGCAGCTGCAGCAGTATGCTCCGGAGTACGGCTTCACCGTGGACGTGTTTGAAGGACAGAACGACGTTCAGAACGAAGCGAAAGCCGTCAGCACCTGTATCGCGCAGGGTTACGACGCCATCTTCATCAACCCGAGCGACATCAACGCAATCGTTCCGAGTCTGATGGAAGCGAAGGATGCCGGCATCGTCATCGGCATGTTCTCCTCGGACCTCCCGAAGGAATCGCAGCAGTATCGTGATTTCTTCTGCGGCGTGGACGACACCATGGCTGGCCAGACTGGCGGTCAGGCGTTTGTCGATCATTTCCCGGATGGCGCAACCATCGTTGAAATCGGCGGTCAGGCCGGTCACGACGCGCAGATCAAGCGCGCGGATGGATTCCGTCAAGCGATTGAAGGCACCAACATCACGCTGCTCGACAGCCAGAACTGCTCCGGCTGGGTCACCGCGGACGCGATGGCGATCATGGAAGACTTCATCGTGAAGTACGGCGATCAGATTCAGGGCGTGTTCTGCCATTGGGACAACGGCGCAACGGGCGTCATCGAAGCCCTCAAGAACGCCGGCATGAACGACGTATACCTGATTGCCGTCGACGGCTGCCGCGCCGGTTACGACCAGGTTAAGGCCGGCACGCAGGCGGTCAGCATTGGCCAGAGTTTCACGAACATGGCGATCAAGAGCCTCGAGTGCGCGAAAGCGAAGCTGGAAGGCAAGACGTTTGAAGCGGTCAACTTCATTCCGCTCGATGTCGTCACCAAGGACAACGTGGAAGTTCTCCCGTCTCCGGAGTGGTAAGCTCTAGCTTGTAAACAAGCAAAGCGGGTCTGCCCGGCCCTCTCTTTGGGAGCCGGGCAGTCCGCGCTGTTTCGCAAGGATCGATCGCCTGCAGGACGGCGCCTCCCTCCGGTGGATTGCGGAAGGAACACAAAGCGCAGGCAGGCAAACTATTCGAAAGGGGAAAAGACGCGGTGGAAGCGAAGGATACGGGAATCATCCTTTCCATTGAGGACGTAAGCAAATCGTTCCCCGGCGTGAAGGCGCTGGACAACGTGTCGATTGAGATTGCGCGGGGAAGTGTGCACGGAATCGTA
>JAYFPQ010000108.1:0-5471 GCA_034927595.1 Christensenella sp. | reverse complement strand
GTCTCGACCCCGAAGGATTTGGATAGTTGTTGGATAGAAAGCATACGGCCTTACCTGTAGATTAAAACAAAAATCCGGAGGCTTATACCTCCGGACGTTATGACAGCAGAATCATAACCACGCCAGTGTGGTATATCCTTGAAAACGTTTTGATTTACAGAGTACGACCCGTCATTGCCTATCCTTTTCTAATTACCTGAGGAAAAGTATAGCATAGTTTTTCGCCGCTCTGCGCATCGGAAAAAGGCAGGGAGGCGCAATAGTAATTTCTTTTTCTTCGGCGGCATGCTACAATAACGGTGATTCCGTTCATCCGGCGGCGGCGCCGCCATAAACACGCAGCAAGAGCGAGGAAACGAAAAAATGATTACGAATACGCTCCAAAAACGCATCAGTTCCGGCGACCGCGAGGCGTTTAAAGCGGTCTACAGCGAGTATGGCCGCGGCGTGTTTCTGGCCGCGATGAAGGCGCTCGGGTCCGAGGCGGACGCGCGCGTCGTCGTGAAGCAAACGTTTCTCAACCTCCACCGCGATCTTCTCAATGCGGCGGACGACGTGGATATTCCCGTTCGCATTCGCGAACTCACGGAGCACGAGCTCCTTTTGACCAAGATTCTGCGCAACAAGGGCGTGTTTGACGCCGCCGCGCAGGGAGACACCCTCGGAAACGGTTATACCTCCGCCTACCGACCCGGCGGCGCATCGGCGCGCAGCGTCTACGACGCGGAGGATGATCTGCCGGAGGAGAGCGAACCCCTGCCGCCGCTCGAGCGCGCCTACGCCTATATGGAGGCGGATCGTGTCTTTGCGTCCAAGCGGCCCGAAGAGACGCCCGAACGAGCAAAGCCGAAGAAGCGCAATGGCTTCCAGAAGGTGCTGGTACTGTTACTGCTGCTCGTGCTGCTCTGGGCGCTGGTCGGCGTGCTGATGGACGTTCGGCTGATTCCCGCGTTCGACCTCGGCTATCGCTGGTTTAATGCGACGATTTTCCCGCTGTTTTCGACGTTCGCTTCTTAGAAAAAACACTGTCGGCAGACTGTTTGCCGCAGAACGCTCCAGCCGGAGCGCAGTGAAATCTATTTACCCCTTTGTTTTGAAAGGCTTTCATGATCATTCGCTTTTCCCTCGACACGGCGCGGCGCAACTTCACGCCCGTGGACAATCGATTTATCCTAGACCACCTGCCATATGCAAGCGAACGCTGCATTCGGGTATATTTGTTCGGCCTGATGCTCTGCCGCGCAAGCGCGGACGGCGAAACCTCGCTTTCGGACGCACTCGGCCTCTCCGAGGAGGAGATTGCCGAGGCGTATATCTACTGGCAGCAACAGGGGCTTGTCCGCATTCGCGGCGAGCGCCCGCTGATCGTGGAATACCTCGATTTGGAGCCGACCGAAGCGGGCGGCGTTGTCCCGGGCAAGTACGCAAACCTCGTCTCCGCGCTCGCCTCGCTGACCGCGCCGCGGCAGTTTGACTTTCGCGAGCTACGGCATGTGTACGACTGGATTGAGGTATACGGGCTGGACGAGGAAACCGTGCTGGAGCTCGTTTCGCATTGCCTCGATCAAAAGGGCCGCCGCGTCTCCGTGAACTACATCGACGCGGTTGCGCGCACTTGGTCCGAGGAAGGCGTCAAAACACGCGAATCCGCGCGGGCGTACCTCGCACGCTACGACTTAAAGAAGCACGGCGCGAGCGAAATCCTCCGCCAGTGGAACAAACAGCGCAAGCCAACGAAGGACGAAACCGCGCTCTACGAAAAGTGGGTGACGGATTGGGGCTTTACGCCGGAGGCGGTGCTCGCCGCCCTGCCAAAGCTCACTGTGAGCGGCACGCCAAACTTCGTCTATCTCGACGAACTGCTGGACAACCTCCGCCGCGAGGGTCAGCTCAGCAAGCCCGCCATTGAACGCGCGGACGCAAAGAGCGTGGAGGAACAGGCGTTTGCGCGGCTCGTGTTTGAACGCGCGGGCAAGCTCGAACCCGCCTCGAAAACGCAGCGCGCGCAGATCAGCATGTATCTCAAGGATTACGGCATGCCGCGCGAGTTGTTGCTCTTTGGCGCGGAGCAGTGCCGGGGCGCAAACGAGCCCTTCGGCATGATGAAGAAACTCTGGAACGAGTGGCACGACGCGGGCATCGTTAGCATCGAAGGCGCGCGAAAGCAGCTCGAAGCGCGCGCGAATACGCAAAAACCGAAGCCGCAAGGGCGGCAATATCCGCAGCATGATTTAACCGACGAGCAGCTCGAACACCTGCTGGTCGATCTGGACAAGGACCTCGACTAATCCAGCAAACGAACGTTGTTTGCCGAAACGACGAACGGAACGGTACGCATGCTCAACGAACAGCTCGACAACGAATACGCGCGCATCCGCGCGGAGGAACGCGAAGCACAGCGCCTGCGCATTGCGGAGGCGTATTCCCGCGTGCCCCGGTTAAAAGAGCTCGACGAAGCACGCGCGGGGCTTTTTCCCGCCCTTGGGCAACGAAAGATCACACCGGAGGAGAGCAAGCTCCGCCTGGAGGAGATCGACCGCGAGGAGCGGCAGATTCTGGCCTCGCTCGGCCTGCCCGCGGACGCGCTGACGCTGCATGTGCGCTGCAAGCAGTGCAACGACACGGGCTATCTCGGCGCCGGAAGCCGTCCCTGCTCCTGCCGACTACTGCGTCGCGAGGCGCTGCGCGGGGCGGACGGCGTGAACGCACGCGAGACATTCTTCAACTTTTCCACCGAAATCTACCCGACGGCGGAGCAGAAAAAGCGCTCCGTCAACGCGAAATTGCTCTGTGAGGCGTACGCTTCCGCTCTGCCCGCACCGGAGAAGCCGAATATCCTGCTGCTCGGCATGCCGGGACTCGGCAAGTCCTACCTCGGCAACGCAATTGCCTACGCGGCGCTCGCGCGCGGCGTAGACGCGGAGCGCGTCACCGCCTACGCATTCGTACAGACGGTGCTGCGGGACATTCGCGAGCGAACGGAAACCGCGCTGCGCTACCAGAACGTTCCCCTGCTCGTGCTGGACGATCTCGGCAGCGAGCCGAACATTTCGAACGTGACGTTCGAATGGCTCTTTGCCGTGATCAACGAGCGTACGCTCGCGGGCCGCGCCACGGTTTGCAGCACAAACTGCACCTTAAAGCAGCTCGCGGATCGTTATGACGAGCGCTTTATGAGCCGACTTTGCGATAAAAACACCACGCAGGTGCTCCAGCTCACGGGCGAGAACCTGCGCACGGTCAAATGACGCCTATGCTGCTGCTTTGCGCAACCCCAATCGGGAATTTGGGCGACCTCACCCCGCGCGTGCGCGAGGCGCTGACGAACTGCGACGCGGTCTACTGTGAGGATACGCGGCGGACGCTGACGCTGCTCAACCACATCGGCATCAAGAAGCCGCTCGTCTCCTGCTACCGCGAGAACGAGCGCCAGCGCGCGCAGGAAGTGGTTGCGCGTATACAGGCGGGCGAAACGATTGTCTACGTCTCCGACGCGGGCATGCCGGGCGTGTCCGACCCCGGCGAGGCGCTGATTCAGGCCTGCATCGCGAACAACCTGCCGTATAGTGTGCTCCCCGGCGCGTCCGCCGTGCTGATGGCGGCGGTGATGAGCGGGCTGCCCGTCCTACCGTTTACGTTTTTCGGATTCTTTCCGCGCGAAAAGAAGGAACAGCGCGCGCTGTTCGAGCAGCTCAAGCGGCTGGGTCACCTCGCGGTGTTTTACGAAAGCCCGAATCGCGCGGGCGCGACGCTGAAACTCCTGTTTGACACGTTTGGCAATCTCGACGCGGCGCTCTTGCGCGAGCTGACCAAGCTGCACGAGGAGGTCTCCCGCGGAACGCTGGAGGAACTCGCCGCGCGCTATGCCGAGAGCGATCCACGCGGGGAATGCGTGCTCTGCGTGCTGTTTCGCGCTGAAGCGAGCGAAACCCCCGCACCCGATCTGGAAACGACGTTACAACGCCTGCTCGCCTCCGGTTCGTCCGTGCGCGACGCGGCCGCCGAAGCGGCAACCCTCTGCGGAGTGCCCAAAAAGGAATCCTATGCCAAGGCGCTGGAGATTCGAAGTAATACGCAATAAAAAGCCCGCCGGACGGCGGGCAGAACAGCCGGAGCAATCCGGCTTTTTTAGATTCCCATCTCCGCCTTGACGGCGGCGACGGCCGCGACCGCGAAGTCGAGGTCTTCTTTTGTATGCGCGGCGGAAACCTGCGTACGGATGCGCGCCTTGTTCATTGGCACCACCGGGTAGAAAAAACCGACGACGTAGACGCCGTGCTCCAGCATCTTTGCCGCGAACTCCTGCGCAACCTTCGCATCATACAGCATGACCGGCACGATCGGGTGCTCGCTTTTGGGAACATCGAAGCCCAGCTTGCCCAGCTCTGCGCGGAAATAGCGCGTGTTCTCGTGCAGCCGGTCGCGCAGCGCGGTGGATTCCTCTAAGAGGTTGAGCACCTGTATGCTCGCCGCGCAGATCGCGGGCGCAACGGTGTTGCTGAACAGGTATGGCCGCGAACGCTGGCGCAGCAGATCGACAATCTCCTTTTTCGCCGCCGTGTAGCCGCCGGACGCGCCGCCGAGCGCCTTGCCCAGCGTTCCGGTGAGGATGTCCACGCGACCCATCACGCCGCAGTACTCGTGCGTTCCGCGCCCGTGCTCGCCCATAAAGCCCACCGCGTGGCTGTCGTCCACCATCACGAGCGCGCCGTATTCGTCCGCGAGGTCGCAGATGGCGGCCAGGTTTGCGATATAGCCGTCCATCGAAAACACGCCGTCGGTGGCGATGAGCTTGATACGCGCGCCCTTTGCCGCCTCGAGCTGCTCGCGCAGGCTCACCATGTCGTTGTTCTTGTAGCGGTAGCGCGCGGCCTTGCAGAGGCGAACGCCGTCTATGATGCTCGCGTGGTTCAGCTCGTCCGAAATCACCGCGTCCGCGTCGGTCAGCAGCGTTTCAAACAAGCCGCCGTTTGCGTCGAAGCAGGAGCTGTAGAGAATCGCATCCTCCATGCCCAAGAATCCCGCAATGCGCTGTTCCAGTTCTTTATGGATCCCCTGCGTGCCGCAGATGAAGCGCACGGAGGAAAGCCCGTAGCCCCACTCGTCGTAGGAGGCTTTCGCCGCCGCAATGAGCGCCGCGTTGTCCGCCAACCCCAGATAGTTGTTGGCGCAAAGGTTGAGCACGCCCTTGGTCTTCGTCGTGTCGATCTTCGCGCCCTGCGGCGTGGTGATCACGCGCTCTTCCTTATAGGTGCCCGCGGCGCGGATTTCGTTCAATGTGTTTTGGTAGATTTCGTATGCCTGTTTGGTCATGTGCGTACCTCCGTCCAGTCCAAGACGACCTTTCCGCTCTGTCCGCTGTTCATCACGGCAAAGGCTTCCTCAAATTCCGTGTAGTGGAATCGATGCGTCAGCACGGGCGAGAGATCCAGCCCGGCTTCGATCATCGCCATCATCTTATACCACGTTTC
>JAYFPQ010000132.1:0-14969 GCA_034927595.1 Christensenella sp. | reverse complement strand
AACGTCACCGTCGTTCGGGGGCGTAAACCCCCCGGAACGACAAATAAAGACAAAATTTCGGAGAGGACGATCGCCTTATGAGTGGTCTTTCAACATTTTGGATCGGGTTACAGCAGATGTTTTCCGACCCGACCATCTTCCTGCTGGTTGCAGGCGGTGTTTTCTTTGGGATCGTATTTGGCTCCATCCCGGGCTTGACCGGTGCGCTGGCGATCTCCCTTATCCTGCCGTTCACCTATAAAATTACCGCTTCCTATGGACTCTCGGTGCTGATTGGCATCTATGTGGGGTCGATATCGGGCGGTTTGATTTCCGCTATTCTACTGAATATTCCCGGCACGCCCGCTTCTCTGGTGACCTGCTTCGACGGCTGGCCCATGAGTAAGAAGTCGCCCGGCAAAGCGCTCGTGATCGGTACGTTTTCCTCCCTGATCGGTGGTATCGTCGGCGGCATGGCGATGATCCTCATCTCCGGACCGCTGGCGAAGTTTGCTCTCAAGTTCGGATATTGGGAGTACTTTGCCATGGGGTTGATGGGACTTTTCGTCGTCGTTGCCCTCGTTGGCAAAGACAAGCTCAAAGGTTTTATCGCCGCGACCATCGGCTTGATCATCGGATTGGTCGGCACGGACTCCGTTTCGACCGTTACGCGGTATACATTTGGCAGCTGGCAGCTCAACGGTGGGTTCGATATCCTGCCGGTGCTGATGGGTCTGTTTGCGCTCTGCGAAATATTGGTTTCAATACCGCAGTTGAAGGTGAAGGCAACGGTTAAAAAAGTCGACAAGGTGCCGCTGCTTCCGAAGCGCGAATGGATGAAGGGTACATGGCGGACCATGCTTACATCCAGCCTGATCGGCACGTACGTCGGGATTCTTCCCGGTGTTGGGCAGACGACAGCAAGCCTTTTGGCCTACACGCAGGCGAAGCAGAGCAGCAAAAACCCCGATAAATTCGGTACGGGCTGCGAA
The DNA here is from genome assembly GCA_034927595.1 of Christensenella sp. Classification (GTDB taxonomy): domain Bacteria; phylum Bacillota; class Clostridia; order Christensenellales; family CAG-138; genus UBA7703. The sequence continues at coordinate 13,998 of JAYFPQ010000132.1, read as the reverse complement.
GAGGGTCTTGTCGCGTCCGAAGCGGCGAACAACGCGGTCTGCGGCGGCGCGCTGATTCCCATGATGGCGGTTGGTATTCCGGGCGACGTCATCACCTCCATCCTGCTTGGCGCGCTCGTTCTCCACGGACTGCAGCCCGGCGCTCTGCTCTTCAACTCCAAGCCGGAAGTCGTTGGCGTAATCTTTGCTTCCTATATTATTGCAAACATCATCATGTACTTGATGCAGCTAGGGTTGATGCGCGCGTTCGTGCAGATGCTGCGCGTTCCCATGCGGCTACTGTACCCGATCATTCTCTGTATGTGTATGGTTGGTGCAATGACGACGAACAATCGTGTTTTCGACGCGGTCGTACTGATCGGCTTCGGCATTGTCGGGTATTTCCTGACGCAGAACGACTATCCGCTGCCACCAATGGTACTCGGATTCGTACTTGCGCAGATTATTGAAAAGAACTTCCGTACGGCGATGATCGCCAGCGACGGGAACATGCTGGATATCTTCACCCGACCGATCGCGCTGGTGCTTCTGGCAATCGGCGTCGGCATGGCGGTTATTCCGCCCATCCGAAAAGCGATCAAAAACCGCAAGTCGGCACAATTGGCCGCCGAAGGCGCGCCTGTTCAGGACGACGACGAACCGCAGGACAAAGCGCAGTAAGCGTCCCCCGCATCCTATACGCCCGTTTCTTTACCCAAATGTGGGAAAGCGGCGTATAGCGGTAACTTTGGAAAGGACTATTAAAACGATATGGCAAAGGTAATGGTATTTCCCGCGGTATTTAGCAAGTTTTCGGACGAAGGCGACCAGATTCTGGCAAAAGCGGGTCTGGACGTAACGAAATTCAATAAACCCGGTATGACCGAGGACGAAGTGATCGAGAAACTACAGGGGTACGACGGCGTGATTCTGGGGCTGGAACCCATGAATGCCAAGGTGCTGGAAGCCTGCAAACAGCTCAAGGTGGTCGCACGCTTTGGCGTCGGCATGGACAATGTGGATCAGGAAGCGGCGAAGCGTCTTGGCATCAAGGTATTCAACACACCCGCTGCAAACGCAGGCGCGGTGGCGGACTTTACGTTCGGGCTGATTCTGAGCCTGGCGCGCAGTATTTGCACGGCGAACCACGACCTGAAAAATGGCGAGTGGAAGAAGTACACCGGCTATCCGGTCTACGGAGCGACCATTGGTATCGTCGGACTCGGCGCAATTGGCAAACAGGTTGCCAAACGCGCAAGAGGCTTTGGGATGCGAGTGCTCGCCTACGACATCTACTGGGACGCGGCGTTTGCGGACGAGATGGGCGTTGAGAAGGCCACCCTTGAGGAGATCTACCGTCAGAGCGATTTCATCACGCTGCATACAGCATTGACGGATGAAACGCGGGGGATGATTCGAAAAGAGCAATTTGCCATGATGAAGAAGACGGCATTTGTGCTCAACTGCGCGCGCGGCGGGCTGATTGATGAAGCGGATCTCTATGATGCGGTCAAGTCCGGCGTTATTGCCGGCGCCGGTCTGGACGCGTTCTGTCAGGAACCGCCCAAGGATTCTCCGCTCATGACACTGGAAAACGTGATCGTCGCTCCGCATATCGCCGGAGGTTCGATCGATGCCATCAACACGATGGCACGCATGTCCGCGGAAAAAATGGTGGAAGGACTGAAGAATTAACCCGGCTGGGGACGGTTCCCCGGCTGAGCGGATAAAGGAGACAGAAAAATGACCTATGTAGAAGAGTATATTACTCGTGCGAAAGCGGCACAAAAGGCGATTGAACACTATACGCAGCCGCAGGTGGATGCGCTTGTAAAAGCCATGGGCAAGATAATTTTTGACCATGCGGAGGAACTCTCGCGCGAGGCGGTTGAGGAGACCGGCTACGGCACGGTGGAAAGCAAAGTGCTCAAGCATCGAAAGTGCACGATGGCGGCGTGGTTCTATCTGCACGATAAAAAGTCTGTCGGCGCAATTGAAAACGATCCTGTCAATCAGCTCGTCACCTACGCGAAGCCGGTTGGTGTTGTGGCGGCACTCGTGCCGACGACGAACCCGACTTCGACAACGGTCAGCAATGGCATGAGTATCATCAAGTGCCGCAATGCAATGATCGTTTCCCCGCATCCACGAGCGGTCAAGGTGACCACGCACTGCGTGGAGCTCATCCGCGATGCGATTGGCGCACTTGGCGCGCCGCGCGACCTGGTGCAGATCATCGACCAGCCTTCCATGGACACGACGCACGAACTCATGGCCAAGGCGGACGTGGTGGTTGCCACCGGCGGATCGGCCATGGTGAAAGCGGCATATTCCAGTGGCCGTCCATCCTACGGCGTAGGCCAGGGTAATGTGCAGGTTGTCCTTGCGGATGATTATACGGACCTTGCGTTTATGGCCAAGACGATTATTGGAAGCCGCGCGTATGATAACGGCCTGCCATGCACCGGCGAGCAGGCGATTCATGCCCCGGAGGGTAAGGTGGACGCTGTGATCAAGGCGCTGCTAGAAAACGGCGCGGCACTGCTTACGCCGGAACAGGCGAAGGCGTTCGAGACGTTCCAGTTTAAAGAAAATGGCGCGATTAACCCCGTACACGTCGGTATGACTGCGCACGCGCTGGCAAAAGAGGTCGGCGCGAGTGTGCCGGAGGACGCGAAGGTGCTGATTTTCCGTTCCTTGGGCATGACGAATGAGAACCTGCTGCGCAAGGAAAAGCTCAATCCGGTCATCCAGATTTTTCCTTATAAAACCTATGAGGAAGGTGTTGCCAACGCAAAGGCAAACCTCGAGTGGGAAGGCATTGGCCATTCCGCCGTGGTGTATACAAACGATTCGGCGCGGGCCGAGTATGCCGGCGAACAGCTTCCGGTTTCGCGCGTCCTCGTCAACCAACCCGGTGGCGCTGCATCCGGTGGAAATCTGATCAATGGCCTGAACCCGACCATGTCGCTCGGTTGCGGCAGCTGGGGCAATAACAGCATCAGCGAGAACCTAACGTATAAGCACCTGATGAATACGACGCGGCTTGCTTATTTTCACCCGAGCACGCTGCCTTCGCCGGAGAAGGTTTGGGAACTGTAGTCAACCGGATAGGCACGTTTGGGTGGAAATACGTTCTGTAAAAGCGGGGAAACGCGACCCAAATAAGGGGCGTTTCCCCTTTTCGGATCAAAAGGACGCGCGCCGTGCAGTAAAACGCGGCGCAGTGGACAGGGAGTGATACGCAATGTTGGTACAAAACGAACTTCGAAACAAGGTCGCGATCGTTGGAGTGGGGTACACAAGCCAGGGCAAAGTGCCCAACCGGACGGCGGTCTCCTTCCATACGGAAGCAATTAAAAACGCCATTTTAGACGCGGGCATTGAAAAGAGCGAGATCGATGCAATGATGCTCTACCGCCACTTCGAACCGATCGCCGGGGACTACGATGTTTCTGCATTCACGGTTGCCGAACAGCTCGGCATTCGTCCTTCGATGATCGGCCAGGAAACGTACTGCACGCGCGGGTGGCTGATGAATGCAATTGGTCTGCTTGTGAGCGGGCAATGCAGATACGTGGTTGTCTCCTATGGCGACAATGCGCGCAGCGGGAAGCGGAACTTTGTCAAAGAACTCTCCGGCGGCGCGGCAACGGACGAACTGGCTGCGTATGGCGATCTCAGTACTATGGCGAAATACGCGATGCTCGCACAGCGCGCCATATACGAATACGGCACCGGGCCGGAAGTTTGGAAGAACATCGCCGTTGCGCAGCGCCAATGGGCGCAGCTAAATCCGATTGCCGCAACATATGGTAAAACGCTGACATCGGAGGAGTACTTTGCCGCAGACATGATCGTTGAACCGTTTCGGCTCCTGGATGCGACGCCAAATTCCGACGGGGGGCGTGCTATCGTGCTGACGAGCGTGGAAAATGCAAAGCGGCGCGGACATCGCATGGCTAAAATCCGCGGGTTTGGCAGCGCAAACCAACCGGATTCCCCATATCGTTTAAATCCGGTTGATTCGGACTGCGCAGCTGTCCGCGCGAGTCGAGCGGCGTTCGCCATGGCGGGAATTACGCCAAAGAATGTGGACGCCTGCCAACTCTACGATTGCTTTACGTATACGGTAGAGGCGACGCTTCGTGATTACGGTTTCTTCAAGCCTGCCGAAACACGCGAGTTTTTAACGCAGGAGCGGATCGGTCCCGGCGGCGAATTGCCGCTGAACACCTCCGGCGGAATGCTCTCGGAGGCGTATTTCATGGGCATGACGCCGATCAGCGAAGGGGTCATGCAAATCATGGGCCGCTGCGGGGCGCGCCAACTTGGCAAAGCGGTTGGTAAAAAGGAGCCGGAGATCATCGTTTGCAGCGATAATGGCGCGGTCTTTCAAAGCCACGTCACGCTTGTATTGGAACGGGAGGGGTAACAAATGGGCGTTGACTTTTTTATGCCGCGCGTAAGTGCGGACACCAAAGGATTCTGGGACGCATGCAAGGAGCATAAACTGAAGCTTCAAAAGTGCTCCGCCTGCGGAAAACTTCGCTGGCCCGCGGCATACCTCTGCCCGGATTGTCTGAGCGACGCGTTTGAGAACACGGAGGTTAAGCCGGAAGGCGTCGTGGAATCGTTCGTTGTGTTTCAAAAGCCCTTTCATCCAAGCTTGGAACAGAAAGTTCCTTATATTACCGCCACAGTCAACCTGCAGGGCGGCGCGCGGATCGTGACGAACCTTGTTCGATGCAACGCCGCGGAGGTTTCCTGCGGTGCAAAGGTGCGCCTCGTCTGGAGTGAGGAGGACGGATTTTCCCGGCCGACATTTGAACTGATTCGGGAGGAAGAAAAATGAAGATCGTTGTCATTGGCGGAAACGCCGCGGGCATGAGTGCGGCCTCACGCGCCAAGCGCAAAGCGCCGGAGAGCGAAGTGATCGTGTTCGAAAAGACATTTGAAGTATCCTATGGCGCGTGCGGCCTGCCGTACTACGTAGCGGGGCTGAACGACAACCTTGACCTTATGCGCATCCGCAGTGCGGCGGAATTCCGAGAGGCGGGCGTGGATCTGCGGATGGGGCACACGGTGGAGCGCGTAGACTTTGCTGGAAAAACGGTGTATGGAAAGGACTCGACCGGTAACGTTTTTACGGAAAGCTATGATCGCCTGCTTCTCTCTACCGGCGCGTCTCCGCGTACACTGAACGTGCCGGGTGCCGACAAAGCGAATATCTTTACTCTGAAATCGTTGAAGGATGCGGAACGCCTACGGGTTGCGCTGGAGAAAACCGGGGGCAACGTCGTCATTGTAGGCGGCGGTGCGATCGGGCTGGAACTGGCGGAGGCGTGCCTGCTGCAACAGGTAAAGAGCGTTCATATCATCGAGGCGCTGGGGCAGCTCTTGCCACCGTTCGATGAAGAATTTGCACTTTCTGCAAAGGCCGAGCTGGAAGCGCACGGCGCAAGCGTCTGCCTGAACGAAACGGTGCTAAGCTTCTCCGGCGGAGCCGCAGTGGACGGCGTAACAACCGGCAGCGGGAGCTATCCGGCGGATGTTGTTGTGCTCAGTGCCGGAGTTGTGCCAAACACGCAGTTTCTGGACGGAATAGAAAAGCTCCGCAATGGCGCGATCAAAACGGACAAAGCGATGAAGACGAGCGTTCCGGACGTATTCGCCGCAGGCGACTGCGCCAGCGTGTGGCATGCGGTTCTCGATCAGCCCGCATACCTCGCACTGGGTACGAACGCCAATAAACAGGGCCGCCTCGCGGGAGACAGCCTGCTGGGCAAGAAAGTCTGCTTTGACCGCGCGCTTGGTACGACCATGGTACGCTGCATGGGAATGGAGTTTGCAAAAGCCGGTCTCTGCGAGCGGGAAGCGAGGATTGCAGGGATCAGCTACAAGACGCAGCTGGTGGAGGCGCGCTCCCATGCGCGTTACTACCCGGACCCCTGCTCCATCACGATCAAACTCTGCTATCGGGCGGATGACCATGTTTTGCTCGGCGCGCAGGTCATGGGCAAAAAAGAGACGGCGCTGCGAATCGACGCACTGGCGGTTGCCATTGACCAGAAAATGACCACGGAAGAACTCGGCTTTGTAGACCTTGGCTACGCGCCGCCGTTCGCCTCCGTCTGGGATGCGATTCACATTGCTGCAAACGCCTCGAAATAACCGATTACTTCCGCTGAGTGGACGGAAACATTGCACTCCATGAGCGGCTAACTTATGAAGCTGAATTCAAAACTACACCGCTGTGTCTTCGAGACAGATTGAAAAGAAATAGCGGAGACCAAACCGCCCATTTTGATATCAGGGCGGCACGTAAAATAAACTAAGGAATCGATGGGAATGACGAATCGGATAAAGAATAGTTCTTGGGTGATCGTGTTCTCGGTTGCCAGCGTATTGTTTGGCTGGCATGCGGGCGGCGGGTTTGCCACAGGCAATCAGGCGAACGTGTTTTTTGTTTCTACCGGCTGGTGGGCGCCGTTTTCCGCAGTTCTTGCGGTACTGCTCTTAACCTTGGCGGTACGGCAGGCGATGATCATGTATAACCAGCGGGGACTGACGAACTATAAACAACTTTTCAGCGCGCTGTATCACCCCTTCGACTGGCTGGGAATCGCCTTTGAAATCTATTTTTACATCATGGTGCTGATGGCAACGAGCGCGAGCATTGCGGGCGCAGGCATGCTGTTTCAAGAGGTCGCGCATATCTCCTACTTCGTGGCTGTTTGCATCATAGGGTTATTGCTGCTGACGCTGACCATGTTTGGTGCGGACCTGGTGCGGCGCGCCTCGCTTGTGATGAGCGTTTTAATCCTTATATGCGCGCTGAGCATATTTTTGGTGGGTATCGTAGCAAAAAGCGGAGAAATCACCGCCATCGCTGCTGCGGGGCCGGAGGCAGCCAAGCTGCCAAACGCGCTTTTGCAGGCGTTTCAATACGCAGGGTTCCAGTGCGCGTCCATCCCGACTATGGTCGCCTGCGGCGCGGCACTGGTCAGCCAGAAGCAGGCTAAGCGCTCCATGTGGATCTCCTTTGCCATGAACGCCGTGGCGCTCTGCCTCTCCGTTGTGATGCTGCTGGGGTGGAAGAGCGTCTATAGCGCAATCGACGGCGGCAGCGTGATTCCGACGTTGACGGTTTGCAAGCAACTCGGCATGCCGCTGCTGATCTGGGCGTACGATATCTGCCTGTTTCTGTGCTTTCTTTCGACCGGAACCGCATCGGTATTCGGACTCACGGAGCGCTTCTGTCACACAAAGGCCTTCCATGGGTTGAAAAGCGCGTATGCCAAACGAGCCGCCGTTGCCTTCATCGTAATGGCTATCTCCATGACTGTTTCGTTTGCGGGACTGACGAACATCGTGAAATACGGCTACGGTTACTGCGGGTATGCCGGCATCGTGCTGCTCGTGATTCCGTTTTTAACCGTCGGGGCCTATAAGAACAAAAAATACCGTGAGAATCATCCGGAAATCAGCGAAAGGTTCCCTGCGTAACGGAAAGGTGAACGAGCCCATGAAAACCTACGATATACCATATGGCGACGGTGCTTTGAAAGTGGCGATCGGTTCGAAGAACCTGAAAGCGGTTCTAGCGCCGGACACGAAAGAAGGAACCTCCCCCACAAGCGAGGAGCAAATCGTACGCCGGGCGTTGGAGACCCCCATCGGTCAGCGACGTCTTTGCGAGCTTGCCCGGAACAAGAGGCGGATCACGGTTATTACAAGCGACCACACGCGCCCCGTGCCGAGCCGGCTGACGTTGCCGATTCTACTGAACGAGATTCGTTCCGGAAATCCAGACGCTGAAATCACAATCTTAATTGCGACTGGCCTGCATAGAAGTCCAACGGAGGCGGAGATGCGACGCATGTTCGGCGAAGCGATCGTTTCGCGCGAGCGAATCGCGGTCAACGATGCGACTCGTACGGAGGATTTCGTTTCAATGGGCAAGCTGCCGTCCGGCGCGGACTTTCTCGTGAACCGCCTCGCGGCTGATTGCGACCTGCTCGTTTCGGAAGGGTTCATCGAACCGCATTTTTTCGCGGGATATTCCGGCGGGCGTAAGAGCATTCTGCCGGGTGTCTGCGCGCAGGAAACAATCAACGAAAACCACGCTTATCATGCGGTGGCAAATCCGAATGCGACGGCGGGCGTGCTGGAAGGCAATCCCATACACCGGGACATGCTCGCCGCGGCTAAACTGGTTCGGCTGGCGTTTATCCTCAACGTTGTGCTGAACAAGGAAAAGCGCGTGATCGCCGCCTTTGCGGGTGATGCGGAGGAAGCGCATGCGTCGGGCGTGGCATTCGTTCGCTCTGAGGCGGGGCGTGAGGCCGTAACCGGCGATATTGTCATCGCCGGCAACAGCGGGTACCCACTCGACCAAAACCTCTACCAGGCGCCCAAGTCGGTCGCTACGGCAGAGGCCTGCGCAGGGAGCGACGGCGCGATTATTCTTTGCGCAGAGTGCCGGGAAGGCTTCGGCGGCGAGAACTTCAAGCGGCTGATGCTCTCCGGCACACCGGAGGAGATCGACCGCCTACTCGGAGCAATTTCGCCTAAGGAGACGCTATCTGAACAATGGAGCGCGCAGATCTTTGCGCGCGTGTTGAAAAAGCATAAAGTCGTGCTTGTCAGCACGCTGCCGCCGGAGATGGTAAGGCAGGCGAACATGATTCCGGCGGAGTCTCTTGAAAAAGCGCTGGAGATCGTATTTGCGCTGAAGGGCGAGAATGCGCAGGTTGTATTGATTCCGGACGGCGTTTCAACGCTTATATTGCGAAAGGAGCATGAATAGAGTATGGCAGTGGCACTACAGGTCAATCCAAAGGACAACGTGGCGACTGTATTTGAAAACGGTGTGACAATAGGACAGACGATTGAAGTACGTGATAAAACCGGCAACAGCGCGCCGATGCATGTTTTATCGGACATTCCGTACGGGCACAAGATCGCGCTCAAAGACATTCAAGTTGGCGAGAGCATCGTAAAATATGGCGAGCAGATTGGCGTAGCGTCCCGCGAGATTCAAAGGGGGGAACACGTGCATGTGCAGAACCTCGACAGCACGCGCGGACGTGGAGACCAATAACGAGTGTGAGGGAGAATATGGAATTTTTTGGTTATGAACGTGCGGACGGGCAGGTCGGATCACGAAACCACGTTGCCGTAATCCCAAGTGTAATTTGCGCGGACGACGTTGCGCAGGCAATCGTGCATCAGGTGCACGGCACGAGAGGGCTATTGCATCATCAGGGCTGCTGCCAGCTCCCGCCCGATCTGGACCGCGTGACGGATACGCTTTGCGGCCTTGGTTGCAGCCCGAACGCAGGAGCAGTACTGGTCGTAAGCCTCGGTTGCGAGGGGACCGACCACGAGCGGTTGGTGGAGACTATCGCAAAGACGGGTAAGCCCGTGGAGATCATTCATATTCAGGAGCTTGGCGGCATGTCGAACGCAATTCGTCAGGGAACCGACCTCGCGCAGAAGCTTACGCGGCACATTTCCGGACAGCAGCGAAAGCCCATCGACGCGTCGAGAATCGTGATGGCCATTAAGTGCGGTGGTTCGGACGCGACGAGCGGGATGGCCTCGAACTGCGCGATTGGCTATGTGGCGGACAAGCTGGTCGACCTCGGTGCGACGGTGATCTTCGGCGAGACGACCGAGTTCATCGGTGCGGAGCATATCCTCGCGCGGCGTGCGGCCTCGCCAGACGTAGCGGAACGGATTTACGGCGCGGTGGAACGCATGGAAACTCGTGCAAAGTCGCTCGGCTGCGACATGCGAAAAGGTCAGCCCACACCGGGGAACATCGCAGGCGGACTATCATCGATTGAGGAAAAATCGCTTGGCGCAATCGTAAAATCCGGTACGCGCCCGATTCAGGGAGTGTTGGAGTACCCGGAGCGTATTGACGGCAGAAAGGGGCTCTGGATTAAGGACACACCCGGTCGTGAACCGGAGATTCTGACGGGAATGGGGGCATCCGGCGCGCAGTTTATGATGTTTTCGACGGGTCGCGGCGCGCCGCAGGGATTTCCCATCATGCCGGTGATTAAGGTCTGCGGCAATGTGAACACCTACGCGCGGATGGAGAACGATATGGACGTCAACGCGGGCAGGATCATTACGGGTGAAAAGAGCGTTGAAGAGATTGGCGAAGAATTGATCCAAAAGGCGCTCGTTGTGCTCTCCGGCGAGATGACGAAGAACGAAGCGATCGGGTATTTCAATTTCATCGATATCCATACGCTCGGGCCGGTCATCTGATGCTGGAATCCGGACGAGATAAGCAGCGCGGTGGACAGGAAAGATTCTTGCCCGCCTGCGCTGTGTTTCGGACGTTTTTCGACAGAATGAACTCAGATTGACTAGATACATGGAGGCGGAATATGACGCTGCGTCAAGACGCGGAAACAATCTATACGGAAGCGATTGCGGCCTGCCTGCCGGACGCCGCAGTACGTGAAGCACTTGCTGGCCGGACGTTTGGCAATGGCAGGTTGCTGCTGGTTGCGGCTGGCAAAGCAGCCTGGCAGATGGCGGACTGCGCTGCAAAGACGCTTGGCGCGCGGCTGGACGAAGGCGTCGTTATAACAAAATATGGTCATGCAAAGGGCGAAATCCCGCGCCTGCGCATCTATGAGGCAGGGCATCCGCAGCCAGATGAGCGCTCGGTGAAGGCGACGCAGCAAGCCATCAATCTGGTAGGCGGACTGAGCGAAAGGGACACGGTACTCTTTCTCCTCTCCGGCGGAGGGTCGGCACTCTTTGAAAAACCGTTGATCCCGTTGGAAGAGCTGCAGAGCATTACCGAACAGCTGCTGGGAAGCGGCGCGGATATCAAGGAAATCAACACGATTCGCAAACGGCTCTCGGCGGTCAAGGGCGGACGGTTCGCGCAACTATGCGCGCCTGCGCATGTGCTGACCATCGTACTTTCGGACGTGGTTGGCGACTTCTTGGATATGATTGCTTCCGGCCCGGCATATCCGGACTCCTCCACGTCGGAGGAGGCGCTGGCCATCGCAAAGAGACTGAGAATTGCGATGTCCGATGCGGCGTGGGAACTGCTGGCAAAGGAAACGCCAAAAAAGCTGGACAACGTGGAGACCATCGTGACCGGCAGCGTGCGGCGACTTTGCGCGGAAGCGGAAAAGACCGCGCGAAGGCTCGGCTACGAACCGGTCGTGTTAACCACAAGTCTTGCCTGCGAGGCGCGGGAGGCGGGGAACTTTTTTGCGTCGTCTGCGCAGTATCGGCAGGATTCAAACCGCTCGATTGCGGTAATCGCGGGCGGCGAGACGATTGTGCATCTCTCCGGCGGCGGGCTCGGCGGGCGGAATCAGGAACTTGCGCTTTCCGCCGCAATCGGACTCGACGGCTGCGCGGATACCGCGCTGTTCTCCGTCGGTTCGGACGGGACGGACGGCCCAACCGACGCGGCGGGCGGATACGTGGACGGTTCGACGGCGGCGGTGCTGAAGCAAAAAGGCATCCATATCGAGGAAGCACTGAAGGAAAACGACTCCTACCACGCGCTGGAAGCGTGCGGTGGCTTGATCAAGACCGGTGCGACAGGCACGAATGTGAACGACTTAACGGTGCTGTTGATTCGCAGACAAGCGAACGCTGTTTGAAACTCATGCAGAGAAGCCGTCGACAGCTGGAAACCAATAGAAGATCAGAAGTGAACAAGCAGCACCGATTTGTGAAATCTAGTCCCATGGAACCGGGTCAGTTACAATGTTGGAATGGCTACACTAAACTGTACAGAAAAGATAAGGTAGTGGTATTCTCTTGAAGAATAAAAAGAGGGAGAAAACCATGGCCGAAAAACGAGCAAGAAGAACGTTCAGTGAAGAGCAAAAGAAGCAGTTGGTTGAACTGTTCAACCACGGGAAACCCAGAGGCGAAATCGTCCGGGAGTACGGCCTGACAGGCTCCGCATTTGACAAATGGTTCAAGCGCATCAACGCAACGGGTTCCAGCCGCGAGAAAGACAACCGAGCCATTGAAGAGCAGGAATTGATCCGACTCCGGAAAGAAAATCAGCAACTGCGAATGGAAAATGACGTTTTAAAGCAAGCGGCGCTGATATTCGCACGAAAGTAATTATGATCAAAGCCAATGCCCGTAAATACTCAATATCAGCGCTGTGCAGATGTCTAGGCATTGCACGGAGCACCTATTATTACGAATTCCATGATCCTCGAGATGAAAGCTCCTTGGAAGAAGCGGTTCAAACGGCATACGACGAGAATCGTCGCGTATACGGTCAGCGAAAGCTGAAGCGTGTGTTATTCCGGAAAGGCTGGACGGTTTCACGTCGCCGCATCGGACGGATCATGGCGAGACGTGGCCTGGTTTCGGCCTATACTTGTAAGGAATACCGTGTACATTCATCAAAGAGTAACGAGGCTGCTATTCCCAACCTTTTGGCCAGAGATTTCAACAATCAGTCTCCAGGAGCCTGTGTCGTGAGCGATTTGACCTATGTCCGCGTCGGAACGAAACGGGCGTATAGGCTGCATCCTGCTTGAGCTTGGAGCCCGGGAGATCATTGGGCAAAGCGCAGGCGCAAATAAAAACGCCGAGCTTGTACACATGGCGTTCTCAACGGTGAAGGGGAATCTGTTTGATATCCAGATGTTTCACACGGACCGGGGCAGTGAATTCGACAATATGCTGATCGACGAATTGCTCGACAGTTTCCAGATCAACAGCTCATTGAGCATGAAAGGCCGCCCATACGACAACGTTGTAGCCGAATCAACCTTCAAAATGATCAAGGCAGAATTTGTTTACTCTCGCCGCTTTGAAACGCTAGAGCAGCTCCAGCTGGAGCTGCTGGATTATGTTCACTGGTTCAACAACATCCGTTTACACGGAACACTAGGATACTTGTCACCAGCAGAGTTTAAGAGATCCCGTACCTTGTAAAATTTGTCCGACTTACTGTTGACAATCAATAAGAACTAATCCGCTATTTGGGTTATGATCGAAAAACAGTTCGTATATCCATATCCGTCCTTTTTTTTCAAAGGGCATCGTAAAACGATATAGACTTGTCTACTGAATCACGGTCGCGCTAACCGATTGACTTAAGGCACCCCAGTATCGTGTTTCACGATTTAGTGCACCTAAAGGTGATTACTCTCATCAAACCAACTACTAATAGAAAGCGGAATGAAATAATCTTGAATATTAGTCACCCATATGTGTTATGCGAAAATTCTACTTCCGTGGAAAATATTGACTCCGCGCGGCAGCTTCCGGGATGAATACCTGAACATGAACTGGTTCATGTCGCTGGAGGACGCCAGTAATATAGTAGAGCGTTGGCGAAGGTACTGCAACGAGTTCCGTCCGCACAGCGCTGTTTGATGATCTAGTAACAGTAAGTTTAGCTAGATACTAGGTTCCTAAGCCGTTCTTTAGATCAAGGCATATTTCGCCCGTTTTGTTAGATAATCCCCTGCTGCAACATTGCGTCCGCGACCTTGGCAAACCCCGCGATGTTTGCGCCGGCGACGAGGTTGTAGCCGAGGCCGTTTTCCTCCGCCGCCTTTGCGGAACTATCGTGAATGTTCTTCATGATCCCGTGCAGCTTTGCGTCAACCTCTTCCGCGCTCCAGCTCAACCGCTGGCTGTTCTGGCTCATCTCCAGCGCACTCGTCGCGACGCCGCCCGCGTTTACCGCCTTGCTGGGCGCTACAATCAGGTGCTTCTGCTCCAGCAGGAAGTTCAGCGCGTCGTTCGTCGTCGGCATGTTTGCAACTTCGATGTAGTATTTCGATCCACTCGCCGCAATCTTCTTCGCGGATAGCATGTTCACGTCGTTCTGCGTGGCGCAGGGCATATACACGTCCGCCTTCACGCCCCACGGTTTCTCGCCGGGGTAGAACGCGCAGCCGTAGCGATCCGCGTAGTCCTTCACCTTGTCTCTGCCGCTTGCGCGCATCTCCAACAAATACTCGATTTTCTTGCCGGTGACACCCT
>JAYFPQ010000159.1:0-3932 GCA_034927595.1 Christensenella sp. | reverse complement strand
ACCAAATCTCATTATGATTCAACAGGAGGTATTTCATGGCCATTTCAATTGTCGAGAAAAAGCGACTTGCAGACATCGCGCGTGAACTTCGGTTGACCATTATCGATGTCATGGCATGGTCCGGCGGCGCGCACATCGGCGGGTCGCTCAGCATCACCGATATCCTTACGATTCTCTACTTCAAGTATCTCAATGTCGATGCGGCAAACCCCTGTTGGGAAGATCGCGACCGCTTCATCCTGTCCAAGGGGCACTCTGCCGCCGGCTACATTCCGGTTCTCGCCAAGAAAGGATTCTTTCCGTCGGATGCGCTGAAATCCTTTAACCATTTTGGCAGTCCGTTTGCCATGCATCCCGATTCGAAAAAGGTCGTCGGCTGCGACGTTTCCGCGGGTTCCCTCGGGCACGGTTTGCCAATTGCCGCGGGTATTGCGCTTGGTGCGCGGTATCTCAAAAAGGGCTATAAAACGGTCTGCCTGCTCGGCGACGGCGAATGCTGTGAAGGCAGCGTATGGGAGGCCGCCATGTCCATTTCGCATTTCAAACTCACAAACGTGATCACGGTTGTCGACCGAAACCGTTTGATGATCGATGGCAGGACCGAGGACATTATGGCGCTGGAACCCTTTGCGGACAAATGGCGGGCATTCGGGTTTGAAGTGATCGAAATCAACGGACATGACTTTGACCAACTCGACGCGGCGTTTGAGCGCGCCTGGTCGGCAACGGAGAAACCGGTTCTGATTCTTGCGAACACCGTAAAGGCCAAGGGCGTCGACTTCATGGAGAACAACGTCGTTTACCACTATGCTTCCGGCGATACCGCGATGTGCGAAAAGGCCAAAGCATCGATATTGAAGAGCTGAGGAGGGAAAAACAATGGCAGTCAACACGGGAACAAACTGGAATGCATACGATGCGGCAACCATGACCGCCCGGGAAATCTACGGGCGTACATTAACGGAGCTTGGAAAGAACGACGACAGGATCGTTGGCGTTACAGCGGATCTTGCGAATACTACGGCTATCGTTCACTTTGCAAACGCCTTTCCGGAGCGGTTCTTCAATGTTGGTATTGCCGAACAAAACATGTTTGGCGTCGCTGCCGGCCTTGCGAAAGCCGGCCTGATTCCGTTTGCCTCTACCATGGCGATCTTCGCCTGTCTGCGCGCTGGCGAGCAGGTGCGAACCGACATCGCCTACCAAAGCCTGCCGGTGAAAATCATTGCTACGCATGCGGGTATCTCCTTTGGGCATGCCGGTACAACGCACCATTGCACCGAGGATTTTGCCGTCATGCGTTCCATCGCAAATATGACGGTGATCTGCCCGGCCGACGGCATTGAGACTTCGATGGCGGTGCAGGCCTGCGCAAAAACGCCGGGGCCGGTTTATATTCGAATCGGACGCGGGTTTGAACCGCCCTGCTATGAAAACGCAAACTACGATTTCGAGATTGGCAAAGCAATCACCATGCGCGACGGCACAGATATCACCGTCATCTGCTGCGGAATCGCCGTGCTTCAAACGCTGCAGGCGGCAAAAACGCTGGCGGAGCAAGACGGAATCTCCGTTCGCGTCATCAACATGCACACCATCAAGCCGATCGACCGTGAAGCAATTTTAAAAGCCGTTGTCGATACGCGCCGTATTCTGACCATTGAAGAACACAACGTGATTGGCGGCCTTGGGGATGCGGTCGGCAGCGTGATCGCCGAAAGCGGCAAGGGCTGCGTCTTTAAAAAGCACGGCATCTACGACGAGTTTGCCACAATCGGATATGCCGAGGACCTGTACTCTTATTACGGGTTGGACGCAAACGGCATCGTCGACCAGGTGCGCGCAATCATGGGCAAGGAGTTTGAGGCCGACGAAAGCTGGGACGACGAATAAGAAAGGAGGGATTGCATTGAACGCAACACCGAAAGACATCATGACCGCAAAGCTGTTCCTGAATGCGGTATTCCCAGTCATGCAGGTCCTTTTGGATGACGATCCAAAGCTCCACGCGGCGTTTCAGAACGTGACGGCGGTCGTCCAGTTTGGGGCAAAGGATGGCGACTCCTTGCTGGCTTGCCACCTTCTGTTCGACTGCGGGCAGGTCGCCGTGGTACAAGGCCCTGCGGATCATCCCGATCTTGCTCTAACGTTCCCGACCGTCGCAAAGATGAACGCGCTCCTCTGCGGCGGACTTGCGCTGCCGTCCATCCAAGGCGCACGCCACATCGGCCTATTGGTAAACTTCCTTTCGTTGCTGATGGGGCTCATGCTGATGTCCCCGAAGCAGCGTCCCAAAGATCCGGCTAAGCAGCACTTGAAGGTAAAGCTGAGTCTATACATGATCACGCGGGCGTTGTCTCAATACAACAAGCTCGGTGACCCGGATATGCGCGAGTTTTGTCTGCGACAGCCCGACCGAATCTATCAATTTACGGTTGAGGAGAAGGATGATCCGGCCAGCATCGCCTGCTACCTACGGATCAAAGCCGGACAAACAAAATCCGGGCACGGCATCTACACGCGCCGCGCGCCATTTGTGCATTTTCGGTTCTTGAGCGTAAAAGGCGCTATGGCGGTGCTGCTAAAGGATATTGAGTTCGTAAAGGCGGTTGAACAAGGATATGTCGAAACCATCGGCAGTCCGGAATATTCCTGTTACCTCAACGACTATATGTCCATCCTGCAATCCATGCTTACGTAATCACATCTCATTGCAAAATCCAATATCGCGCATCAAAAA
This sequence comes from Christensenella sp., assembly GCA_034927595.1. Lineage (GTDB taxonomy): Bacteria > Bacillota > Clostridia > Christensenellales > CAG-138 > UBA7703. The sequence continues at coordinate 1,192 of JAYFPQ010000159.1, read as the reverse complement.
AGCGGCCGGATTCCAATCCGGCCGCTTGGTCATAAGTCTATTCTTGTTGAGGAAAGCCCCTTCTAGCTCTTGGCAATCATCGTATGAATATATGCCTGCAAATGGCTTTCCACCGTCTCGATGTCGTTGTATTCTTCGTCTCCGAGGAAGAGCTTCATTCTCTCTTTATAATACTCGGAAGAGAACGAAAACTGATACATCACGCAGATGCTGTCCAGCAGAAACGACATGGCTCGTTCATCCAGATCGGCCCGCACCAGGCCTTTTTCTTTTGCCTGCGCGAAAAAGTTTCTGTAATGCTGAGTTGTGACCGCTTCCATTTTGTTGGACAGCCGCACCGACATGCTGGATAACGACTGCGTAGTTAAATCCAGATAAATCTGATTGAGCTTTGGATATTTCAGCGCGTATTCTCTCGAAGCAATCAACGCTCTTCTGCAGAAGTCGAAGATGTCCTCGCTCTCCTCTGCCATATTCTTTAAAATCATCTCAAGAAGTAGATATCCTTGCTCCACAATCGTTAAAAACAGGTCCTCCTTGGACGCAAAATAACTATACATCGCGCCGATGCTGACGCCCGCTTTTCTTGCGATGTCGTTAATATTTGTCGCGCTATAACCCTTTGCGGAGAACTCGTCAATGGCAACATCCCAAAGTTTCTTCCGACGGTCTGCCGAAGTTTTTATGAACGTATCTTTATAAAATCTATTCTCGTTGTTTTCCGTCGCATCTATATCAAACATAATTACCTCTGGATTAATGGTATCGCGGCCACCGGAAAGTGTCAATAGCGCGTGTGACAAAAACGACGGCATGGTTTGTAGAGCAAACCTGTATTCCATCGATCCGATTAACGCGTGAAATCGATCCCGGGTGCTCGGTTACAGCGCACGAACGCGCGATAAATATATTTTCTCTACGCTGATAAAAAGCTGCAACGAGTTCCGTCCGCAGCGTGCTATTTCTATCTGGCACCAACAGGATTTCCCTGTGCATGAGAAAGAGCGCTTTGCGGGTGTTTGTATCAGCCCGCAAGCGCTCCAGTAATTCTGGTCATTGCCACGATTCACAAGGAAATTAGTGTTTGCTTTTTCTTCGACTTCATTGAAGGGTTCTGCCTCGCATCAAATGGACACATAAAGCGTGGTCCTCTCCGCACCCTGTATTCGATTCGTTTTACTGCATATATCCA
>JAYFPQ010000124.1:0-4452 GCA_034927595.1 Christensenella sp. | reverse complement strand
AATCGGATTCTCGCTTTCGTCGAAACGAACAATCAGATAACCTCCGAAAGAATCAAGTAGGCAGTTCTTCAGTGCTTGCCAAGCCGACAGATAGTCCTTTGTCGTTACCTCAACCGAACCAGATAAGTCGCAGTTCCCGAGAGTCAGTCTCTGGTTTTCATTCACCTGCGCATTGTGCTGGGTCAGAAGATATTCCCAAATCTCAGTCGCAGTACCATCTATGGTAAACGGACGAAGGATGCTGTCCAGTAGAAATGATAGTACACCTTCCACAACGACCTTGCGGTTCTCGTACAGATCACGCTCGTCCTCGATCGCACGCCCTACCCAGATTAGGGTATCGTCTCGATAGATCTTAATCCGGCTCTTGAGCTTTTCCAGCACACCATAGTGCGGATGCTCTTTGGGTATCGTGAACGTCAAATCACCCGGTTCGTTCTTCTTCTGCGTCAACTCCGGCTCGAACACGAATAACTCTGGCAATCGCGGATCGTAGATTACGTAGGAATCGCATAGTATGCGGTACATTACAGTGCTCCTTTCCGGTAGGTGAACGTGACTCGGCCCGTGCCAGTTATCTCAATCTTCGTGTCACTCTCCATGAGCACCAGCGACGGGACGCTGTGCGTTCCGGCGGGAAGCGTCACGGTATAGTCCTTCCCACCGAATGTGAATGTGAGCGTCATTTCGGCGGAAACGGTGATCGACGGCACGACAGGCATGCGCGTGTTCGTCAGTGTCACAGTTGCGGTGCCCGCAGGAAGAACCGTAATCGAAGTTTCAAATTGTTCCATCTTATACGGCCTTGCACGACATTCCAGCGTCAGCTCGCAGTACCCGGCGTGACGCTCAACATCCTCCACCGTTACCCGAGTGTCGTAATAGTAAGTAGGGTCACGATCGAAGATCACGTTCATGCGCCGCCCGTGTATATCCGCTGCAAATGCCGAAATCAATGTGTCGAACGGCGCGCGGGCGTAGAGCGTCAACTCAATGACCCGATCGGCATATCGCACCGAACCGAACGCTTCCGATAGGTCAAGCGCTCCGTCGCGGCCGGGGATCTCTACGAAGTTTGTCTGCGGTCCCGGCATGGGAATGGCGTAGGGCGCGACGATCAGACCATAGTCCGCGTGCGCCCACTTGGTTCCGAATCGAATATCGCTCACGCTAGCCGCTCCTTTCGGCTTCTGATCGCGCCCAACGCGTCGTCCATGGCCGGCGCAAGCCAGCCGATTGTCGCACCGGTGTCAGCGACCAACTGCATGCCCGCGAGCTGCGGTAGATATCGACGCACCTCAGAAATCAGCACGTCAAGCTTCTGCGATAGTAAGTCGCTCGTGCCACTGATACCAACGCTGTTTGGCAGGTTTGTCAGCACGTCGATCGCGCCAATGTCAACGCTAGTTGGGATCGCACTCTGGATCTGCTTGTTTACGTCCTCCATAGCGTCGGTGAACCCGACGCCCACGCCCTGCCCCATGTTTTCACCGATTCCGGCAAACACTTTGGAAGGCGACGCGATGCCGAGCGCTTTCTTTGCGCTTTTCACGATGTTGGAGAAGAAATCACGCACCTTGCTTGCCAGCCACGAAGCCATGCTCTTGATACCTTCCCAAAGGCCGCTCACGATGTTCTTGCCGATCTCAACGACAGACGACACAGACGATCCGAATCCGTTCAGGATCGCAGATACGATCTGCGGCAAAGCGGCGATCAGTTGCGGGAGAGCCTTGATCAGGCCGATCGCAAGCTCAACCGTAAATTCGATACCCATAGCCATAAGGGTCGGGAGATTGTTCATGAAGAAGTTGATGATCCCTGTGATGAGTTTGGGCAGCGCTTCGATCAACTTGGGCAGCGCGCGGATGATGCCCTCCGCTAAGCCTTTCACGATCGAAAACGCCGCATCCAAAATCTTGTCCATGTTGTCGAACAGTGTTTCGCAGATGAGAAGCACCGCTTCGATGATCGCGGGAATCAGCGTCGGCAGCGCGTCGCCTATACCTTGTACAAGCGATGCAATCATCTGAATCGCCGCCTCCACCAACGCTGGCAGCATATCGACAATCCCCTGCACGAGTGTGGTGATCAGCAGCACCGCGCCGTCCGTGAACTGCGGCAGTGCCGTGATCACACCCTGCAGCAGCGTCATGACGATACTGGAAGCAGCAGAGATCAGCGTCGGTAGATTCGCTGCCAGTGCGCCGCCGATCGCGCTCACAATGCTCATTCCAACCTGTACAAACTGCGGCAGGCTGCCGAGAATCATGTTTGCGATCCCGCCCACCGTTTCGCCGAGCACGACGGTGATTTTGCCGAAGTCGCCGCCCGCTTCCGCAAGGCCAGAGGTGAAGTCCCTAAGCAGGGACACTCCATCGTCCGCAAGCGTCTGCAACTGCGGGAGCAGAACAGTTCCCATGACTCGCTGTGCCGCCGCCGCACCCTGTTTGAGTCGTTGCACGGAGTCGTCAAACGCGCCAAACTTCTCGATCGTTTCCTCACTTAGTACCGCGCTCATGCGCTTTGCTTCATCGGTCAGCGCAGCGATACCCTCACTGCCCTGCGCGATCAACGGGTTCAAATCCTGCGCGCTCTTGCCAAAAAGCTGCATGGCCAGCGCATCGCGTTCGGTTTCGTTCGATACTTTACCGAGCGCGTCGATGGCGTCCCAATAGACATCCTCGCTGTCACAAAGCGATCCATCCGCGTTCATGACCGAAACGCCGAGGCGATCGTATGCCTTGGCGAACTGCTCACTCCCACCGGCTGCGGTGGACATGGATTTCACGTTCTTCGCCATGGACCCCGTGAGGGTTTCCATAGACACATCCACGAGATCGGCGGCATACGAATATGCCTGCAATCTCTCCACGCTCATACCGGTGATAGAGCTTTGGGTCAGCATTTCATCCGCATATGCCGCGGTGTTGACCGTCATGTCAACGAGCGCTTTGCCTGCAGCCACCGCCGCCGTGCCGATCGCCGCCATGGCCGCACCGAGCGCGACGCCGATGCCCTTGACGACCGAACCGAGCTTGTCGAACCTTCCGCCCGCGTCGTCCGCTTGATCGGCGGATTTCTTTACTTCGTCGCCGAACTCGTCAGCCTGCTTACCGGCAGAATTCAGATCGTCAGCCGCTCCCTCCAGTGCGGTTTCGTTCGCGCCAAGCTCGCGTTCCATTCCATTGAGCGCCGCTTTGGCGTTGTTGAGCTGCACCTGCCACGCTTGGGTGCGTTTATCGTTCTCCCCAAAAGAAGAAGCCGCGTTCTGCAACGCGGCTTCGAGGGTTTCAACCTTATCTTTTTGAGCATCAATCTCTTTTCGCAAGACCTGGTTTCGGGCGGTCAATGCGTCGACCGATTTGTCTTGTTTGTCGAACTGGGAGGTGACGAGGTTCATCTCGCTCCCGAGTACTTTAAAAGACTGGTTGATCTCGGAGAGAGCTTTCTTGAATTGGACCTCTCCCTCAATTCCGATTTTGAGGCCAAAATCACTATTTCCCATATAAACACTTTCTTCGGGTCAATTCTTGACGCTTGATAGCATTTATGCTATCATGAGCTCGTAAAGGATGGAGCAAAGTATGTATCAGTTTGTCTTCTACGAAGACGCAAGCGGTGTTAGTGAGCTCTGGGATTTTCTTGACGATCTACTCCAGAGGAGCTCCGGTAGTAAAGATGCGCGAATCCAGCATAAGCAGATCGTCTACTACATCGAACTGCTTCAAAGAAACGGTACGCGGCTTCCCGAAACGATCACCAAGAACATCGTTGAGGACATCTGGGAACTTCGTCCCGGAGACAACAGGGTTTTTTACTTTTTCTTCCGGGACAATACCTTTGTACTGCTTCATCACTTTCGTAAGAAATCGCAAAAAACACCGCAACGAGAAATCGACCGCGCAATTGCGGAACGCGATGACTTTTTATCCAGAAAAGGAGGCAAAAAGACATGAAAACCTGGAATGACTACAAAGAATATGCTTCCGAGCAGAATCCGGAAGTAAAAGCGGATATTGAAGAAGCAAGCCAGTTGGCTGCTTTTGTCACCATGATCATTCAGCGGCGTAACGAGCTGGGAATGACACAGCGAGAACTGGCGTCCTTATCCGGCCTGCCGCAGTCATCCATTGCGCGCATGGAAACCATGAAAACAGTACCCAGCATCGATACGGTGTTAAAAATCGTAAAACCGCTTGGTCTCCAACTTTCCCTATTGCCGATCAGCGCATAAGGAACCGTAGCATCCATCGCTGGCAGAAAGAAGTTTCTGCCAGCTTTTTATATGCCTGCCGCAATCACACTTTCGATAGAGCTCTCCATTGCTGGTTTCACGATACCGTGAAATTGCTTGTATACTTCCCACTGATCTAAAAGATCGCCAATCGGCATGAGCCAAACTTCGCGCTCCGATCGCCCCAGCAGGGTCACTCCATAGAAGATCAGTCG
>JAYFPQ010000146.1:0-8936 GCA_034927595.1 Christensenella sp. | reverse complement strand
CGCATTCTTGCGGTGTCCCGCGGGATCGGCTTTTGCGTAAAAGGGCTCTCGTATTCACCCATACGCGGGCCAAAGGGGAACATTGAATATCTCGTATTTCTCGAAAAATGCATAGAAGACGAAAACTGTCACAGCGTAATTGACCATAACACGGCGGTTTCCGTTGTAAAAGAATCGCACATTGTCTGCATATAAAGCATACATATTCATAATTTCTCTTGTATTTTTATAAATGAGGCCGTATAATATGCTCATATTATCAATTTTGGAGCAGAATCTCGAAGATTGCTTTGTTGTCTGCATCCATCCAAACGTTGTTCAATTGGGTCTGGAGCGAATCGTATGAAGATCGGCTTTGCCGGCAATCTGGAAAAAGAAGGCATTGCCGAACTGCGCGGGCAGTTGATGCTGGAGGCGGAGGCGCAACACGCGGTTTGCCTTGCGCTGAACTCTGCGCAGGAGGTTCGCGAACTTCCGCAGGCGCCGGAACTGCTCGTCGTCATTGGCGGCGACGGAACGCTCCTTCGGTTTGCGGCGGCTGCTGCTGAGCGCGAGATTCCGATTCTTGGGGTTAACCTTGGGCGTATCGGTTTTCTAAGCGAAATCACGGCGGAGCAGTTTTCGGAATCGTTGCAGCGGATCCAAGCCGGCGAAGGGTTCCTCGAAGAGCGAATGATGCTCGAGTGCCGCATCAACGGCGAAGAATACCCCAGCTGTCTCAACGACGTGCTCATCTCCAAAAAGTCCTTTTCCGGTACGATTCAGGTGGACTTGTTTTGCGACAATCTCAGCGTCGGCACCGTGTTCAGCGACGGAATTATCGCATCGACGCCGACCGGTTCGACAGCCTACAACCTCTCCGCAGGTGGTCCCGTGGTAACCCAGAACCTGGACTCCATCGTAGTAACACCCGTGTGCTCCCATACGTTGCACATTCGCCCCATCGTCAGCGCGCCGGACTCCGTCTGGACCTTCCATGTCAACGGCGAGGGGTTCGTCGCGGGAGACGGCATCAAGCTGCGGAGGGTCGATCCGGACGACCGGATCACCGTCACACGATCCAAGCAAACGAGCAAGTTTATTCGATTCTGTGAGCAGAACGTATTCGATCTCATCTCGCGAAAACTAACGTAACCGACGAAACGAACGATAACTCAAAGAACATACCCGAAGTACTCCTTTCACCGACGGCGACTTTTGGACAGTGACCGACACACAACATCGAATCATGGTCTCCGGAAACACCGCACACCGCAATTATCATGAATTATTCGAGGGTTAAGACATGAAAGCGAAAAGACACGATATGATTTCGAAACTGATCGTTTCGGAAAACATTGAAACGCAGGAAGAGCTCGCCGGAAAACTCCGCGACCACGGATTCTCCGTGACGCAGGCGACCGTTTCGCGGGATATTAAGGAGCTGCGCCTGATCAAGGTGCTCACGCCCGAGGGACGCTATCGCTATGCGACGGTGGAGAAGGCGGAGGCGGATTTGCAGGAGCGGTTTATCCGCATGTTCAGCAACTGCGTGCTTTCCGTTACGAGCGCGGGCAACATGATTGTCATTAAGACCATTGCCGGCAGCGCGAACGCAGCGGCGGAGGCGGTAGACTCGCTGAAATGGCCGGATGTTCTCGGCTCCATCGCCGGAGACAACACGATTTTCATCGCCGTTCGGGACGCCAAGGTCGTCGGCGACATCATTAAAAAATTCCAGAAGATGCTCAAATAATCGTTCCAGTCAATTTCATTTTTTCGAAAACCTCGCGTGCGGGGCTTGTAGTTGAGCGCAAAAACGCGCATACTGAATTCGAAATCATCGTTTCATTCCCGAACAAAGGATGCTCAAAAACAGGAGGGCGTCGCGTTTGCTCAAACAACTGTCGATACAAAACGTCGCGTTGATCGACCGACAACAAATAGCATTCGATAATGGGTTTTCCGTCCTGACGGGTGAGACCGGCGCCGGAAAATCCATTATCATTGAAGCGCTCAATTTTGTATTGGGCGAACGCGCTAGCCGCGAACTCGTGAAATCCGGTGAGGAGAAAGCGAGCGTCGAGGCCGCGTTTTGTCTCGTGCCGAGCGAGCCGGTATTGGAGGTTCTGCAGGAGCAGGGAATCGAATGCGAGGCGGACGGCGAGCTGGTGCTCTATCGCGAATTTTCGCTCAGCGGAAAGAACGTCTGCCGCGCAAACGGCACGCTCATCAACGCCTCCGTGCTAAAGCTGCTGGGGGATGCGCTCGTGGACATCCACGGCCAGCATGCGCATCAATCGCTGCTGGACGAGAAGAAACATATTACGCTGCTGGATCGGTTCGCTGGGCGCGATGCACTAGAGCTCAAGGTGCGTGTTGCGCAAGCCTATCAGAAAGCCTCCGAAGCAAGGCGACTGCTCAACGCCGCCCAGTTAAACGAGCAGGAACGCGCGCGCCGCTGCGACCTTCTCAGCTACCAGATTCAGGAAATTGAAGCGGCGAATCTGATCGTTGGCGAAGAGGAACAGCTCGAAGAGCAGCGAAGCCTCCTACAAAATGCGCAGGCGGTGATGGAGGGACTTGAAGGATCGAGCGGAGCACTGCTCGGCGGAGAGAACGACGAGACGGGAGCGCTGGAACTGTTCAGCGTTGCGCTGCACCAGCTCGACGCAATTGCGCAATATCGCGCGGATTACGCCCAGCTTGCGGAAAAGATGCATGCGCTCTATTACGATCTGGAGGACGCGAGCTATACGCTGCGCAGCTACCGGACGGATTTCTCGTTTGAACCGGGCATGCTGGACGAAATCGAAACCCGGCTGGAACTGATTTCCACGCTCAAACGCAAGTACGGCGCAAACATCGCCGAGATTCTGGCATATCGGGAACAGTGCATCGTCGAACTCGACCAGATCAACAACGCCGAAGAACGCCGCGACCAACTGACGGCGGAGTACGCGGTACACAAGCAGGTTTATGAGGAACGCAGCAATCAACTTAGCGACATGCGAAAGCAGGCGGCACAGCGACTGTCCGAACGGATTCTGCCGGAACTGGGCGATCTTGGCATGCCGCATGCCGCGTTTGAGGTTCGCTTTGAAACGCTGAACGGCGAAATCCCGTCCGCAAACGGAATTGACAGCGTCGAGTTCTTACTTTCCACCAACCGTGGCGAGCCGGTCAAGGCGCTGAGCAAGGTTGCGTCCGGCGGCGAGCTCTCGCGCATCATGCTCTCGTTCAAATCCGTACTGGCGGATCTCGACGGAATCCCGACCATGGTGTTTGACGAGATCGACAGCGGCATCAGCGGGCAAATCGGCACAGCGCTCGCGGTCAAGATGCGCCAGATCGCGAAGAGTCATCAGGTGCTCTGCATCACGCACCTGCCGCAGATCGCCGCCTACGCCAACCAGCAATATTACGTATATAAAGAGGAAAGCGGCGAGCACACGCGTTCCAACGCGGTTCTTCTGGACGAGTCCCAGCGCGCGCGGGAGATTGCGCGCATCATGGGCAGCGCGGGGGACGCGGTTGCGCTGGAGCATGCGCAGCGGCTCATCGACGCGGCAAACGAAGCCGTACAGTAGTTGCGGCAACAACAAGTAAATTTCGTGAAAACGTAGAAATAACTTCGGGAAACAAAGTTGATAGAATCGAATCGATGACGGCGCGGGAGAATGGATGAAGAAGAACCTCTTGATTGCGAGCAACAACCTTGCCGATGCAAAGGGCATCGAAGGTGTTTTTTGCAATTTAGAGGAAGTCCAGCTGTTGCCGAGTGTGTTTTCGGGACGCGAAACAATCGACACCATTCTTGCGCAGGACGTCGATTTGCTGATTCTCGACCTCTTTTTACACGACCTGGACGGCATCAGCGTGCTGGACTTCATTGGCAAGCTCAACGAGGATCGCCGCCCGCTCGTGTTCGTAACGACCGCGCTGGCGGACGACCGCCTGCTGCAGATCATCAAAGACCGGGTCATCTATTGCTTCACCAAACCGCTCAAGTATGAAATCATTCAGCTTCGCGTACTGGAGTTCCTTCGCGTGTTCGAGCGGGAAGCCGAGAAGGAAGACGACGTCGTCGATCTGCTGGAGAGCCAGATTGCTTCCGGCATTCGCGCGCTTGGCGTTCCGGCGCACCTGAAGGGTTACTACTACCTGCGGGATGCGATTCGCATCTATGCACTCAGCGGTTCCCCGGTGGATTTGAGCATCACGAACGACATCTATCCCACCGTGGCAAAGATTTACAACACGCGCCCGCCGCTGGTGGAGCACGCCATGCGAAACGCAATTGAAATCGCATGGACGCGCGGCAATCAGGACACGATTCGAGCCTATTTCGGCTACACGGCGAACGATCACAAGGGAAAGCCCAGCAATCTGGAATTCGTCGCGACCATGGCGCAGCGCGCTCTGACCTATCTCAAAAAATAATCGAAGTCCGTTTTCTCGTAGACCGCGCGACACAGCGCGGTTTTTTCTTACCGGAACGGTACGCGAGTCACCAAGGCCGATTGACGGAAACCGAAAATCATCGTAAACTGAAAGTGCTTGAGAGCGAATCAAATCGTGAAGAATCATCCGAGATTATAGATGAAGAGGATAAACTGATGAGCATGAAACAGCAACGAAAAAAGCGCGCGATCGTGATCGTGCTGGACAGCGTTGGCATTGGCGAGCAGCCGGATGCCGCGGAATTTGGCGACGAAGGCTCCCACACGCTGGGTAACATCCGCAAGGTGCGCGGCAAGCTGGATTTGCCGAACCTGACCGCGCTGGGTCTTGCGGCGATTGAAAACAGCCGTCTGGATACCCTCGGCCTCGTGCCGAAGGGCGCCTACGGCCGCTGCGCCGAACTGACCAAGGCGAAGGACACCACCTGCGGGCACTGGGAAATGGCGGGACTGCCGCTCAAACAGGCGTTTAAGACCTATCCGCATGGGTTCCCGAAGGAACTGATTGCGGAATTCGAAGCGAAAATCGGCCGGGGAACACTCGGAAACGAGGTTGCCAGCGGAACGGAGATCATCCAGCGGTTGGGCGACGAGCACGTGAAGACCGGTAAGCCGATCGTCTACACCTCGGCGGACAGCGTATTTCAGATTGCCGCGCACGAGCACGTGATTCCGCTTCGCGAGCAGTACCATATCAATGAGATTGCGCGCGAGATGCTCAACGACGACAACTATCTCATTGGCCGCGTGATCGCCCGCCCCTTTGAAGGGGAGAGCGGCGCGTATAAGCGCACGGAGAATCGCCGCGACTATGCCGTTGAGCCGTTTTCGGACACAATTCTGGACGGGCTGGAAAAGCACGGACTCACCGTTGTCGGCGTTGGAAAGATTGAGGACATCTTTTGCCATCGTGGGGTTACCATTGTTGACCACACGAAGAACAACCACACCGGCATTGAGTCCACCATCAATTTTCTCGAGCTGGACACCGGCAGTTTCGTCTTTACGAATCTGGTGGATTTTGACATGCTTTACGGTCATCGCAACGACGTGGAGGGGTACGCAACTGCACTGGAGACCTTCGACGCCGCGCTGCCGCGCATTCTCGACGCCATGTGCGAGGACGATATCCTCATGATTACGGCGGATCACGGCTGCGACCCGACCACGCCGAGCACCGATCATTCGCGGGAGTACATTCCGCTCGTCGTTGCGGGCAAGCACGTGAAGCCAAACGTGAATCTGGGTACTAGAAAGACATTTGCAGATATCGGAGCCACGGTGTTCGACTATCTCACGGGCGAGCAGTGGAACGTTGGCACCTCGTTCCTCAAAGACATTTATCAGGCATAACGCAGTGGAGCAAGGAATGGAACAAGCAATTGAACACGCACTGGAACGCCTGCGCCCGTTGGTAAACGGCGACTGCAAGATTGGTTTAATTCTCGGCTCGGGGTTGGGATCCTATGCCGAGCGAATTCAGAACAAGCGCTTTCTGCCCTACAGCGAGATTCCGGGGTTTCCGCAGTCCCGCGTGGAAGGGCACGCCGGGCGGTTCGTCGTTGGCGAACTCTTTGGCAAAACCGTCGTCTGCATGCAGGGTCGGTTTCATTACTACGAGGGATATCCGCAGTCGCAGATCGCAATTCCTATCCGCGTGATGAAGCGGCTCGGTGTGGAAAGACTCCTACTGACGAACGCGGCGGGCGGCGTGAACCTTGCGTTCTCACCGGGCGATCTGATGCTGATTTCGGACCACATCAACTTCTCCGGTTCGCATCCGCTCATTGGCGAAAACGACGCGTCTTTTGGCCCGCGCTTTCCCGATCAGTCGAATGTTTACGACCGCGACCTTCGCGCAAAGGTAAAGAAAGCAGCCAAGGAGGCAGGCGTTGCGCTGCAGGAGGGCGTCTACATGATGTTCTCCGGGCCGTCGTTCGAGTCCCCGGCGGAGATTGTGTTTGCGCGCACCGTTGGCGCTTCCGCGGTGGGCATGTCCACCGTGCCGGAGGCAATCACCGCCGCGCACTGCGGCATTCAAACCATCGGAATTTCGCTGATCACCAACATGGCGGCTGGGGTTTTGAACCAAACATTGTCGCACGAAGAGGTGCAGGAGACGGCGGCGCTCGCCTCCGAACGCTTCTCGCGCTTGGTCGACCGAATCGTAGAAACGGTCTTCTAAAAAAGAAGATGCATGAGAAACAAACGTCCGACCCGCAACGGCCGGGCGTTTTGTTTGACATTTACTTGACTTTGTTTGCTGTTTCGAAAAACGGCAGATGCTGCATTTTACGCGAAGCGTTAGAGCCGTTACGAAACTTGACCGTTTTGCTTGCTCTTTGATCCGCGACGGGCTTATAATGAAAAAAAGAACCAAGGAGGACTACTGCTTTGATTGGAGTCATATTCGGTGAAAAAGGTACGGGCAAAACCAAGCAAATCCTCGAACTGGCAAACAAATCCGTCCTGGCGTCCAAGGGAACAACGATCTTCATCGACGACGACACGAGTTATATCTACGATCTGTCTACGAAAGCTCGCTTCATTAACGCATCGGACTATGGCATTACGACCCCGAAAATGCTTTACGGTTTCCTTTGCGGTCTTGCGGCGAGCGATTTTGATTTAGAGAACATCTACATCGATGGACTGCTCCGCATCATTGGCCACGAAATCTCCTCCCTGGAAGGCTTGTTCGACGATCTGAAAACGTTCGCTTCGAAGAACAACCTCAACGTATTTATGAGCATAACCGGCAGTAAGGAAACCATTCCTCCGTTTTTAAAGGAATACCTGCTTTAATCCATAGAGCGTGCGCGTGCCGCGCATACCGGTTATGCGCGGCACGCTGTTTATTCAAACGAAAACGGCGGCCCGTTTTTGCGGGTCAGATAAACTGCTGTCAAAACCAGATAGATAGACTATAAGTAAGGATATTTTGTTACCTATGCGATATTTCAGTACACGCGGCGGAGAGCCCGTTTCCGCTGCACAAGCCATTGTTCGTGGAATCAGTCCTTCCGGCGGTCTTTATGTGCCGGAATCGTATCCGAGCGTCGCGCCAGCTCCGAAAGCCGACGCCACGTATGTGGACACCGCGCTGCGCGTGATGCGCGGGTATTTGCCTGAAACGGATGAAGCGCAGCTGCGTGAGATGTTGGCTGCGGCCTATTCGAGTTTTGACGTGCCGGAGGTGACTCCTGTCGTCAAGCTGAGCGAGACCGAGCACATTCTGGAGCTCTGGCACGGGCCGACGATGGCGTTTAAGGACGTTGCCTTGCAGATGCTGCCGTATCTGATGCGCAACTCTCTGCAACAGACCGGCGAAACGAAGCAGGTCTATATTCTGGTTGCGACCTCCGGCGACACCGGCAAGGCTGCGCTGGAAGGATTTAAGGACGTAGACGGCACGCGCGTGCTGGTGTTTTACCCGTACGGCGGCGTGTCCGAAGCGCAGCGGCTACAAATGGTCACGCAGGAAGGCGCAAACGTTGACGTCTGCGCCGTGCACGGCAATTTTGACGACGCGCAGACCGGCGTGAAGCAGATATTTGCGTCCAAAGAGATTGCAGCGCAGCTTGCCGAGAAAGGTTGGCGGCTTTCGAGCGCGAACTCCATCAACTTTGGCAGACTTCTGCCGCAGATTGTCTATTACTATACGAGCTACGAAACCCTGCTAACGCGCGGCGAGATTCAGCCCGGCGATCGGGTGAATTTCTGCGTGCCCACGGGGAACTTTGGCGACATTCTCGCGGGCGAGTATGCGCGCCGGATGGGGCTGCCAATCCACAAGCTGATTTGCGCCTCCAACCGGAACAACGTGCTCACGGACTTCTTCGAGCGCGGCGTTTACGACGACAACCGCCCGTTCTATCAGAGCATGAGCTGCTCGATCGATATCCTGATCTCCTCCAATCTGGAGCGCCTGCTCTTTGAGCTGGCAAACCGGAACGACGCAACCGTTCGGGACTGGATGGGCGCGCTGAAGGAAAAGGGGATGTACGCCCTGCCGAAATCGGCGCTGGACGAACTATCAAAGACGTTCGCCGCGGGCTGGTGCACCGAAGAGGACACGCTGGAGACAATTCAGCGCATCTTCCGGCAAACCGGCTACCTGATGGACCCGCATACCGCCGTTGCGCAGTGCGTTTACGAGCGCTATGTGAAAGCGACAGGGGATAACACGAAGACGGTTTTGCTGTCTACCGCGAATCCCTACAAGTTTGCCAGCGATGTACTCGGCGCGTTCGAAACCGCCGGAACGGACGATTTTGCCAACGTAGATCGGCTGTTCAAGCTCTCCGACATGAAGATTCCCGCCGGAATCAGCGGACTCTCCGGAAAGCCGGAGCGGCATCTGGATGTCTGCGAGCTGAGCGAAATGCCGGGACGCGTGGTAAAACCAGTATTGTAAAACACGAATATCGCCCGGGACAAACACCAGTCGAGTGTAACGGGTGAAACCAGAAAGAAGAGACCTGATACGAACAT
>JAYFPQ010000049.1:0-9969 GCA_034927595.1 Christensenella sp. | reverse complement strand
CTCCAGATTTCGCTCAGAATAGCTTTTGTATCAAACGATCAAAACGATTGGACGTGCGCATGGCTGAAATTTCCGGCGTGGTGAACTCCATTATCTATCGCAACACCGAAAATGGCTGGACGGTGCTGGAACTCGCGCTCGACGAGGGCGAGAAGCTGACCGTCGTCGGCGCGCTGCCGCTCGCTTCGGTTGGCGAACGCGTCGAGCTGGTCGGCGAGTACGCCTCGCACCCGAAGTACGGCAGCCAGTTCAAGGCGGTGAGCTACCACACGCTTGCTCCGGCGACGCTCTCCGCCATCGAAACCTATCTCGGCAGCGGGCTGATCAAGGGCGTCGGTCCGGCGACCGCGCGCGCCATTGTCGCCGCGTTTGGCATGGATACGCTCAAAATTCTGGACGAAGACCCGCTGCGCCTTTCCGAAATCTCCGGCATCGGCGCAAAGCGGCGGGACATGATTCTCGCGAGCTACACGGAAAACCGCATGATGCGGGACATCCTGCTTGCGCTGGAGCCGTATGGCGTGACCGTGAATCAGGCGTACAAGCTCTTTAAAATCTACGGTGAACTCTGCCTTGCTCGCGTGGAGGAAAACCCGTATCAGATCATTCAGGACGTGGACGGCATCGGCTTTGTCACCGCGGACAAAATTGCGCAGAACGTTTCCGGCTTCTCGTTCGACTCCGAGTCGCGCCTCCGCGCGGGGCTTCTCTACGCGCTCTCGCTCGCCGCAAACGAGTACGGGCACACCTATCTACCCAAGGATTCGCTGCTGAACTACGCGGCCAAGCTCCTCGGCGTTGAAACCGAGCGTCTCAACGACTCGCTGGATCGATTGGTCGCGCAGAACGACGCGGTGCAGCAGTTCGTTGGCGAAACGGAGGCCGTATTCCTGCCGTTCTACGAGCGAATGGAGTTCAACATTGCCGAAAAGCTACTCCGACTCTCGCAAAAGCCAATCGACAATCCGTTTTTCGACTTTGCGGCGGTGCAGGCTGCACAGAAGCTGGAACTCTCCAATCAGCAGCGAAACGCGGTTCTCGCGGCGCTCAACGAAGGCGCACTCGTGATCACCGGCGGTCCCGGCACCGGCAAAACGACGATCATCCGTTTCATCACCGCGATTGTCGAGGAAATGGGGCTCGATGTTGCGCTCACCGCGCCGACCGGACGCGCGGCAAAGCGCATGAGCGACGCAACGGGGCACGACGCGCGAACGATCCACCGCCTGCTCGAGTACGTACCCGGCGAGGGTTTTCTGCGCAACGCGGACGACCCGCTTTACAACGATATGGTGATTGTTGACGAAATGTCGATGGTCGACGTTTCGCTCATGAACGCGCTGTTAAAGGCGATTCCCATTGGCACACGGTTGATACTCGTTGGCGATGCGGACCAGCTCCCCTCCGTTGGCGCGGGCGACGTGCTGCGGGACATCATCCACAGCGAGACGATTCGCGTCGTGCGGCTGGACGAAATCTTCCGTCAGGCGCAGTCGAGCATGATCGTCACCAACGCGCACCGGATCAACGACGGGGCTCAGCCGATACTGGATTTGCCCGAATCCGACTTTCTGTTTGAGGATCTCGCCTCGCAGGATCGCATTTTGGATCGCATTGTCGAAGTCTGTACGCATCCAACCGGCGTGCTCGCCACGAGCGAACCGCTGCTGGACGTGCAGGTGCTCGCGCCCATGAAAAAGGGCGTGCTGGGCGTTTGGAACATCAACACGAAATTGCAGGCCGCGCTCAACCCGCCGGAACCCGGCAAGCAGGAGCACCTCAGCGGCGATTCGCTGTTTCGCGAGGGCGACCGCGTGATGCAAATGAAAAACAACTACAAGGTCGAGTGGAAGCGCCGTCTGCCCAATGGCACGAGCGAGGACGGCACTGGCGCGTTTAACGGCGACCTCGGCACGATCTTTCGGATTCACGAGCTGGATCGCTGCCTGAGCGTGATCTTTGACGACGACCGGCTCGCAACCTTCGACTTTACGCAGCTGGACGAAATTGAGCTTGCGTACTGTATTTCGATTCACAAGAGCCAGGGCAGCGAGTTTCCCGTGGTCATTCTGCCAATGTTCGGCAGCGCCTCGCCTATGATGACGCGAAACCTTCTTTACACGGCGGTGACGCGCGCAAAGAAGCAGGTGGTCTGCATCGGTCGCAGGGACGCGCTGATGAGCATGGTCAACAACAACCGCACCGACCGCCGCTATACCGCGCTCTGCAGCCGCCTAAGCGAGCTTAAGGCGCTCGGCGTATGAGCGGGAACGCGCGGCAAGCCGTTTCTGCCTGCTTTCGTCTGCTGGAAGAGGCGCTCTATCCCAGCCGCGTTTCCTGCGCGCTCTGCAATCGGGAAGCGCTGCTCGACGAGCGCAATCTTTGCGCGAACTGCGCGGCGACACTTGTCCCCTGCGGTGTGTTGGACGCACCCCCGCCGCTGGACGGCCTGTTCGCCGCCTATCATTATAAAGGCGGCGCGGTAGCGGGCATCCACGCGCTGAAATACAGCAATCAAACGCGGCTCGCGCCGTTTTTTGCAGACGCCATCGAGTTGCCACTAGAATGGGTCATCGATGCGGTCGTCCCCGTTCCGCTGCATCCGTTGAAACAGTGGCTACGTACGTATAATCAAAGCGAGCTGATCGCAAAATCGCTCTGTCGTCGCCTGCATCTGAAGTTGAACGCCAAGCTGCTCCGCCGGACGCGATTTACGCAGACGCAGACCGCGCTGGACGAGTTTGAGCGCGCCAAGAACGTCGCCAGGGCATTCTCCGCTTCGGATGCCGCAAAAGGGCTCAGCGTGCTCCTGATTGACGACGTGACGACCACGCATAGCACACTGCTGGCCTGCGCCGTTGCGCTCCGGCAGGCAGGAGCATCGCACGTTTACGCCGCCTGCGTCTGTTCTGCGGCAAGGGAAAAAGAGAAACAAACCGAGTAGCAAAAGCCGCCCAAAGGGGCGGCTTTCTTATGCGAAACCAGTTGCTATATCAGCGTTCAAGAGAAGTTCGATAAAGCGCCGCCATCTCCGGTATCGTACTCCAGCGGAGACTGCCCGCTTGCACGTACTCGTCAATCAGCTGCAGCCAATGCTCCAGCGTCTCCATATCGACGGGTTTGCCAAACGACCAGACCGCGTAAAACGTGTTCACCTCGCGGCTGTCCGAAGCGGCGACAACGCGCGGCAGAATCGATTCCCAGGCGTCGATATCCGCCTGCGTGAGCTCCGACTCGTGAACCCTTTCGCCGTTGAGCTCCTCACTCGCGCCATTCAGGCTTAACCCCGTTGGAATCAGCAGAACGTTACCGTTTGGGTCGGGCAAAATCCAGTTGGAACCGTCGTCCATGAGCCACGGTTGAACGCGCTCCTCCAACTCAAACGGATACGGCGCGTGCCCGTCCGCCGGGGTTCGGTACGGTTCAAAGCCCTTCGGCCGCAACGCCGGGTCGAGCGACCATAGCCCGTAGGCAACCATGCAGGATACTGTGTCGATTCCGGCCTGCTCGCAGGCCTGTACCCAATTTGCTTTCGAGGCGGTGCCGGAGGCGAACGTCGCGTCGATTCCCAGCAACAGGAGTTTGGTTCGCATTTCGCCCAGCGTGCGGGCAATGCTGCGAACGCTCGCGTTCTGTTCGCCGCCCGCGTCCGCATGAATCCCCACCGCATGACCGCGCCCCCGCATCTCCAGCAGTACGTTATCGTTCCAGTTGATACAGCCGTCAATGATCTCCTTGGATTCCAGCGTCATCTTCGCGCCATAACGCTCAAACAAATCTGCATACTCACGCAGAAGCTCTGCATGTTTTTGAAAACTAACCTCTTTGTTTCCGTCGTCCCAACCCTCCAAGTGGAGCACAATCGTAAATTGAACGACGCCCTTTCCGTCCGGCGCGGCTTGTTCCGGCTCGGTCTGCGCCGGTACTTGCGTAGGCGCAAGCGTTGGCGCTTCCGATGGCACAATTCCCGTCTCTACAGGCGGCTGCGTTACTTGCAACGCGGCGCCAATGGGGTCAGCCGCCGGTTTTACCGCTTCCGCAGAATCATCCACAACCGGGTTGGTAAACTGCGTTGCACACCCGGAGCACAGGAGTAAAACGGCGAGGATTGGCAGCACGGTCTTCCACACGGTTCGTTTCATATGCCCTCCTTATTCGGTTGTCGGTACGGCTAGTTACGAGCGATTTCCGTAAAATGATCAACAGATTGTTCTGAATTGTTTTCTAACATCATAATACCACGCGCTTAGTTTTCCAAGTGAGAATAGAATATTGTTGATCCGTAAAAAAAGACCGCCTAGGCGGTCTTTCTGTTGCTCAACACTATTTTTGGCAAAATCGGCTGTTTCGACGATTTGGAATTATGGTTCCTGCTGGGCGCCCGAGTAAAATCCCTCGTTCTGGTAATCGCCGTCGAACTTCACGCTGCCGTTGTTTTCCAGCGCCGCTTCGGCGGCATTCTGCAGACTCCCGCCATCGCTCGTGATATCGATTTCGCCAAGGTTCGTAATCGTACCGAAGTTGCGAAGCGCGGTTCCGCGCTCCAGCCGAATTGTACCGCCCGCGTCCACGAGCACCTGCCCGTGATTTTCAATCGTGCTCATACCGGGCGATAGCGTTGCGCCGGAAAGCACCTCCAGCGTGCCATTGTTCAGCAGCGTCATTGCGCCGAAATTCAGCGTACCCACAACTGCAAGCGTTCCATTGACAACGAAACCGGGCGCGTTTTCCGTGCCGAAAAACACCGGAACAAAGTTGTCCCGTACAGTCACGGTAATGCCCTCGTCAATCGTCAGCACGAAACCTTCGCGCTCAAAGGTCAATTCCTCTGTCGGGGCAATCTCCATCTCCGCGCTGATGTGCGCTTTCGTCACCGTTGTGTCGTTCAGCGCGGCAATCAGTTCGTCATACGTCTTCAGCTCGACGCCTAGGTCCACGGCGGGCATGCTCGCGATCGGTTGCTCGGCCAGGGCGGCTGCATCCTGCGGTGTTGCGTCGGAAGAGGTCGCCACGTTCGCTGCGTCGGACGGGGTAGCGGACGGCACAGCGCAGCCAAGACTCGTCACAACAAGGATCAACGCTACCAACATCGGAAAGAATCGTTTCATCTCTTGCCCTTTCTGTTCCGGACTCTATTTTGCATCCAACTCATCCGGAAGAAACACGGTGTTGCAAAGCCCATGGTAATGGCTGCCATGGTGAACGGTCAATTTAAGTACGCAATAGTCGGGATCGGTTACGCCCTTGGGATAGTACATTTCGAATCCTTCGCGCCATAGAAACGCCTTGGTCGCCTCGTCCGTACAGACCTCCACGTCGCCTACGAACAACGCGCCCTGAAACCGATCCGGCTCGCAGTAATACACCGCGGCTTTCGAATTGTTGCGCAGCGCGGTCACCTTGCCCGAGGATGTGTTGGTCGAGAAATACTGCGTGCCGGCCCGGTCGTGCTCCAGCACGAGCATGGCGCGCGTCGCGGGGTACCCTTTCTCGTCCACATAGGACAAAAAGGCGGACGTGCTCTTTCGCCGCAGGGCCCAGATTGCGTCGAATACGTCTTGCTTCATAGTTTCTCTCCCAATCGCATCAACGTTGAAGTTTACAGCTCAATATAGTGTGGAATGATGTCCTCGTATTGCTCGTCCTTGAGCCAGAACGCACCCGGAATAACGCCCAGTTGCGTAAACCCCAGTTTCTCGTAAAGATGCAGTGCGGCAGCGTTGGTTTTCACCACCGCATTGAACTGCAAAATGCGAAACCCGATTTCTTTCGCTTTCGCCATGCAGTGCCGCACGAGAAGTTCCCCCACGCCCTGACCACGAACATCCCCGCTCACGGCGTAGCTCGCGTTGCAGATTTGGCCGCAGCGCCCTACGTTGTTGGGATGCAGCGTGTATACGCCAACCATTTGTCCGCGCTCGGAATCGAACGCAACGCCGGTAAAGGACTGACTGCGAAAATAGTCTTCGCCGGCTTGCTCGTTTAGGCACTCTATTTGCGGAAATGCTACGCCTTCCAACACGACTTGATTCCAAATGGCCAAGGCCGCGCCAATATCCTTGCTCTCGTAGGAGCGAATTTCGATACTCATAAAACAATACCTGATTTCGATTTTTTCTAAAAATAAAACAACGCACCTTACCCATCCTTGGACAAAGTGCGTTGCTTCTGGCGGAGGGCCAGGGATTCGAACCCTGGGTCCCTTTCGGGACACGGCATTTCGAGTGCCGCACGATCGACCACTCTGACAACCCTCCAAGAATGCTCGCGCGACATTTATTATACTGAACCTGAGCGGGAAATGCAATACACTTTTCCCGTCTTTCTTTTGCGCGATTCAGCTGTCGCGGCGTTCCGGTCGTTTTGCGCAGGAGTAATTCGGCACGAGATCAATCAGCAGATCTAAGAGGTTCGGATCGTTCACCATCGACGCCTGCATGAGCGCGTTCAGCTTGTCCGGGAAGGCTTTGTCGTCAATCGGAAGCGGCTGTGTGCGGTAGATGCGGTTGTGCGCGGTCTCCAGCAGGCTCTGCTCCTCCTCGTCCAACGTGAGCTCCTCATACATCTTTTCGCCGGGACGAAGTCCGATGATCTCAATCGGCATATCCTCGTTTGGCGTATACCCGTAATAGCGAATCAGCTTCTCGGCCAGATCCATAATGCGCACCGGCGAACCCATGTTGAGCACGTAGATCGCGCCGCTCTCGCCAAGCGCGCCCGCCTGCAGCACCAGCTGTGCCGCTTCGGGTATCGTCATAAAATAGCGCGTAATGTCCGGATGTGTCACCTGAACGGGGCCGCCAGAACGAATCTGGCTTTCAAACAGCGGAATGACGCTGCCATAGGAGCCAAGCACGTTTCCGAAACGGACGGTCATGCACTTCATGGCGCTTCGTTTCGCGTAGTCCTGCACAATCAGCTCCGTCACGCGTTTGCTCGCGCCCATGACGTTGGTCGGGTTGACCGCCTTGTCAGTGGAAAGCTGCACAAACCGCGTCACGCCGTGTTCTCCGGCGCTGTGAATCACGTTGTAGGTGCCAATCACGTTGTTTTTGATCGCTTCTGCCGGGCTTTCTTCCATCAACGGAACGTGTTTATGCGCCGCGCAATGCACGACCAGATCCGGCGAAAACTCGGCCATCACCTCGTCGATCCGCGCCTTGTCGCGCACGGAGCCGATGCGAATGCAGACGTTGAGCCAAGGGAACTTCCGCTTGAACTCCATCATGATTTCGTAAGCGTTGTTCTCGTAAATATCAAAGATGACGAGCTTGCTTGGATAAAACATCGCCGTCTGACGGCAAATTTCCGAGCCGATTGACCCGCCGCCGCCGGTTACGAGCACGGTTTTGTGCTGAATGTACTCGGCAATGCTCTCCTTGTCGAGCTTTACCTCCGGGCGGAAGAGAATGTCGTCGATGCTGATTTCGCGAATGTCCCGCATGGTCGGCTGCGCGTCCAGATCGCGAAGCGGGGATACCATTCGAACGCGGCACTTGGTCGACTTGCAAAGCGCGACCAGTTCGATCTGGCGTGCCTCCGTGATCGACGGAATGGCGAGAATGATCTCCCGAATACCAAGGCGGTTGACCACATCCGGAATTTCGGACGTTTTGCCTACGACCTTGACCCCGCGAATACGCGTGCCAATCTTCTTAGGATCGTCGTCCACAAACGCGGCGACGTAGCTGGTGCCTTTGACGATGCCGGTCATGATCTGCGCCTGAACGTATTTGCCGAAGAACCCTGCGCCGACGATCAACAGCGGCGTCTTTCCGCTGCTCTGTCGATTGATCATGAGCCTGCGCGCGCGTTGCAGCGCACGAAACAGGAACCGTTCGATAAACAGTAAAGGGATCAGCAGAATTCCTGCAAGGAACAGGGAAAGTTTATACTCATTTCCAAACAAGGTGTTCACGGCAAAGATCAGGCCTGTTCCAACGCCGATGGCCGCCAGCACAAAGATATTCTCCGTGCTGAGTCCCTCGACCCAGGTCTTGCTGTAGAGCCGAAACACGGCAAACGACGCGATGTAAATCACGGTATAGATGATCAATTGCGGATAGGAAAACGCAATGGTGTTGTTCACATAAAACGGAAACTGATAATGGTTCGTTTCGCCGGAAAACGGCAGCCAGGTCGCAATGATAAACGCCAGCGTGATCAGAACCATATCCGCAACCACCAGAACGATGATTCGGGCAAGATGATCCATATTCAAGCGGCTGAGTTTAAATTTCATGATTGCATCTCTCCTGCGCGATTCTCCGAATTTGCTTCGATACCTTCGCGACACAATGCATATAGTATAGGTGATTTCTCGTGTTTTCGCAAGCGCGGCGCGTTTGAAGCGCTCCTATGCGAGTGTATAAAAAAACAACCCCTTTCAGGGTTGTTCTTGACACTCCAGTTTAACTTGGATCGGATATGCGTTCGTCTTGCGGTTCTTCTTCCGGTTCATAGGTCGCCCGCTCGGATCCATACTGATAGAAAGAGCCAACGACCTCCTCACGCGCGCCATAGGAATTTACGGTATAATCCTTGTCCGACAGATAGAGCTTAAAGTACTGCAAGTCCGGCATATCAACATACTCGCGAAAATGATCCGCAATCGCATAGGAATCGTGCGTTACACCATTTTTGTCGATGCGAACCGTGTCGCCGCCCGGGCAGTCAACCGCGGTGCCCCCGCCAATGGCGCTCGCAACACGTGTGGAAACGGGGCGAGTTGTCGTTCCGCAAAAGTCTTTTTCGACCGCCCAGAACTCGGTGCCGGCGTCGAATAGATACTTCGCCATTGCTTGTACATCTGCAATGTCGGAAGGTTTCACGGCCTTGCCGGGAGTCGCAGGCGTTTCCGGTTCTTCGGGCGGGGTTTGTTCTTCTGTCGGCGGTTCGGGAGCAGCCGGTTGCTGCGTCTCTGGATTCTGCGGTGCGGGCTCATTTACCACCGGTTCCACTGGAATCGGTGTGCTCGAATCGTTCTGATTTTGCATATTTGCCAAATACGAAGTGTTTCCAACTTCGTTGATAGGCTGCAAATCATTCGTAATCGGAATTATTTCAACATCGGTTTCTTCCGTTGCAGGTGCAGCCATCGGAACGGATTCATCCGAAATAGTTTCGTTTATTTCCGCCGATTGATCCTCGGTATAGGCGACATTTGAGTGAACAGCAGAATTCTGTCTTCCGAAAGCAAGCAGAAATACAAACGAGATGATGACAGCACCAAGCGTGAATAGGATAATCCAAAACCTGCTTTTTCTCATGTTGCTTCCTCGCTCGCTTATGATAATAACATTCTATCTGAATATTGTTACATATCTGTTTTGTTTTCGGATATTCTTATGTTATTTTGCGTATTGTGAGAAGAATAGTTGAGCTAGATTATCGGATAAAGTTATTTATGCTACATAGCTGTCACATTCGGCTTGCTTTCCAGCTACAATTTCGCTATAGGGATTACACAACGAAGTAATCGGTTCATAAGAACCAGCGCTTGCAGATCACGCTCTGCGCGCAGGCTGAATTCAGGAACGGAAGAACAGGTAATCTCCAGAAATTGAAAAGCAAAGCGTCCGCTTGTTAGCGGACGCTTTGCTTTTGGATCCCGGCAGGCGGAGTTGAGCGCCCGCAGTGCGGGATGAAGCGAAACGAAAGCCCAGTGAGCTAGGAGTCGTGCAAACGCAAGTAAAGCAGGACGACAATAGCGAACTGCAATACCTACTCTCCCGGACGGTTCGCATTCGTCGTTTCGCGTCGCCGTTAACACGGCTTCCTAAAACTCCGCTGCTTACCGTTCCTCCGCCTCGCTTCATCGCCCACTGGGCGCGCTCGCCTTCGCCCATGTCCAGTCAAGCGCTGCGCGCGAGCTGGATTCCGGCACAGAAGAGTGGGTAATCTCCGGAAATAGAAAAGAAAAGCGTCCGATTGTTAGCGGACGCTTTTCTTTTGGATCCCGGCGGCTAC
>JAYFPQ010000023.1:0-16623 GCA_034927595.1 Christensenella sp. | reverse complement strand
GAGCTGCCATTCGAAGATTACGATCGGTAATACCAACTCGCGTCAGAATTTACACGCGAAATGACCCGGTGGGGGTACTTTTATCTCTGTGACCTTTCAAATCGGACAACGCGGTCGGGTCACGTACAAACTTTCGCGGTTTCAAGAGGTCGAATAGGCCTCTATTTTTTTGCAGGAGGAACTCACATGCCAAACGGTCATGGCGGATCAAGATTAGGCGCGGGTCAAAAGAAAAAACCGCTCGCGGACAAGATGCTTGACGGAAATCCGGGCAAGAGAAAACTGACCGTTGTGGAGTTTCCCAACACCGCCGACCTACGGGGTAACGAGATGCCTTTGCCAAGAGAATTGCTCTCCGCACGGCAAAAGGACGGGCGCAGCCTCGAAGCGGCGGAGATCTACGCGATTACATGGGACTGGCTCGACCAGCGCGGTGCGGCGAGGATCGTTTCACCGCAACTGCTGGAGCGATACGCCATGAGCGCCGCGCGCTGGATTCAGTGCGAGGAAGCGGTGACGGAGTATGGGTTCTTAGCAAAGCATCCGACTACTGGGAGCGCAATTCAGTCTCCGTATGTTGCAATGAGCCAGAACTACATGGCACAGACGAACCGGCTCTGGTATGAGATCTTCCAGATCGTGAAAGAAAACTGCACGACAGACTATACGGGTGCGAATCCGCAGGACGACGTTATGGAGCGTCTGCTGACCGCGCGCAGGGGGAAATGAGTATGGATGAAGTACAGGCATTCATTTGCGCTCTGAAATACCACCGCCTGACAAGTCAGCAGCGGAAAACGCTGCGTGGGCAGGCGCTCGCGGGAAACCTAACAGCGGCGCAGGCTGGACTTCGAAAAATCACGTCGAAAGGATCACAGCATGGTCATTCAAACGCTGCCGGTCGGTAAGCTCGTACCGGCGGATTACAATCCGCGTAAAGATTTGAAGCCCGGCGACCCGGAATATGAAAAGCTAAAACATTCGCTCACGGAGTTCGGGTATGTGGAGCCGGTTATTTGGAACAAAACCACCAGCCATGTGGTCGGCGGGCACCAGCGATTGAAAGTGCTGGTCGACACAGGTGTGACCGAGATTGAATGCGTCGTTGTGGAAATGGGCGAAGAGAAAGAGAAAGCGCTCAACGTCGCGCTCAACAAAATCAGCGGCGAATGGGACAAGGATAAATTGTCCCTGCTGATCGCCGACCTGCAGCTAGCGGACTTTGATGTGTCGCTGACCGGTTTTGATGCCGTTGAAATTGACAAGCTGCTGAGCAGCGGTTTGGATGCCTCTGAAGACGGTTTCAACGTAGACGCCGAACTTGAAAAGCCCGCGTTCTCCAAACTCGGGGATGTGTGGACGCTCGGACGGCATAGGGTCATTTGCGGTGATAGCACAAAGCCTGAAACATATACAGCTCTTATGAACGGGAGACAAGCAAACCTGATACTGACCGACCCGCCTTACGGAATCGACTACGACAAAGGCGCGGCGGGCAAAATCAAAAACGATAAGTTTGACAGCGACGAGGGGTTCTATAAATTCCTCCATAACGCTTTTTCGGCAATGGTAGGCTATCTCGCCGATGATGGCGCGGCATATGTATTCCACGCCGACAGCAAAGGGCTGACTTTTAGGCGAGCGTTCGAAGACGCGGGTTTCAAACTGTCGGGATGCTGCATTTGGGCAAAAAACACATTTACGCTTGGTCGCTCGGATTACCAATGGTGCCACGAACCCTGCCTCTACGGATGGAAGAAGTCCGGCAAGCATATCTGGTACGGCGACCGCAAACAGTCAACGATTTGGAATTTCGACAAACCGAGCCGCTCGGAGAAGCACCCGACGATGAAACCTGTGCCGCTGATTGCCGTGCCTATGAAGAACTCGACGCAGACCAACGGCTTGGTGCTCGATCCATTTGGCGGCTCCGGCAGCACTTTGATATGCGCGGAACAACTGGGACGCGAAGCTTACCTGATAGAACTGGACGAGAAATTCGTGGACGTTATCGTCAATCGCTACATCGAAGCCGTCGGAAGCGCCGACGGCGTTTTTGTAGAACGTGATGGCGTGCAAACGCCGTACTCGGAGGTTGCGCATGCGTGAATTGACGCTTGGCAGCCTGTTTGACGGCAGCGGAGGATTTCCGCTCGGTGGTTTGCTCTGCGGTATTCGCCCCATATGGGCGTCGGAGATCGAACCGTTTCCGATTCGCGTCACGACGAAGCGGATGCCGTTCATCCGGCATCTGGGGGATGTGTCGTGCGCCGATGGTGCGCTGATTGAGCCGGTCGATATCATCACGTTTGGCTCGCCCTGCACGGATCTGTCGGTTGCGGGAAAGCGCGCGGGATTATCGGGTTCTCAGTCCGGCCTGTTTCATGAAGCGATCCGCATCGTGCGGCAAATGAGGGAATCAACGAATGGAGCATTTCCAAAATACATCGTCTGGGAAAACGTCCCGGGCGCGTTCAGCAGCAATGGAGGTCAAGACTTCAAAGCGGTTCTCGACGCGATCATCGGGATCGCTGCGCCGGGAGCCGAGGTGCTTGCGCTTGATGACGGCAAGTGGCCTTATGCCGACGTATATCTGGGAACAGGATGGAGCTTGGCATATAGAGTTGTCGACGCGCAATATTTCGGAGTCGCCCAACGCCGCCGCCGTATCTACCTTGTCGCAAGTTTTGTCGACGAACGCGCCGGAGAAATACTATTTGAGCGCGAAGGCGTGCGCAGGGATTTTACGCCGCGCGAATGCGAGAGGCAAACACCTGCCGGAGATTCTTCAGGAGGCGCTGTCGCGTCAGTTGGATTCGAACCCGGCGCGCTGAGGCGTATGGGCGGTCATGCATGGGCGGAAAGCACAGGCTGTCTACGCGCGGATATGGGCGACAACCAAACGGCTGTCGCGATAGAGAATCACCCGATCGACGGACGTTGCAAGCTGGAGAAGGATGGATTGGTTCAAACCCTCGCCGCTCGCATGGGAACAGGCGGGATGAACGTTCCGCTCGTTATGAACCGCGCGTTCGGCGTGTGCTCCGATGGCAGCAATGCCATGCGATCGGATAACCCTGAGAGCGGATTTTACGAAGCAGCCACCGCCCGTACGCTTGACGCGAACGGCGGCAGGCCGGATTGTAATCAGGGCGGTATCGCGGTCGTCGCGTTTACTCAGAATCAACGCGATGAGGTGCGCGATCTCGGTGATGTCGCCGGAGCGTTATCCGCGAATATGGGAATGAAGCAGCAGACTTATGCGCTGCAGGGTAGTATGATCGGGCGAAGCGACCGCAACGGACCGCAGGGCGACGGCTTGAACGAGGGCGTGTGTTTTACGCTCAATACTTCCGACCATCATGCCGTGTGTTATCCCGACCGGGTCGGCTGCCTCTGCGCGAGCGACTACAAATTCCCGCAGAACCAACAGGTGGAGGACAGCAAGTATGTGGTGGAACCGTACCAGCGCGTTTGCGGCACGATTTCACCCGGCGCGCACCCCGGCGGATTCAACGGGCAGGATGCGTCCAACGACATGCTCGTTCCAGCAAGGCGCGTGGAAGAACCGAAATATGCGGTGCGGAGATTGATGCCCGAGGAATGCGCTCGGTTGCAAGGCTTCCCCGATTGGTGGTGCGCGGATCTTGGTACAGAGCATCCTTCCGATCAGGAAATCGAATGCTGGCTGGACGTCTTCGAAACACACCGCCGAATCACAGGCTCGGCAATAAAACCGAAGACGAGAAAGCAAATCGCGAAATGGCTGAACGACCCTTACACCGACGCTGCGGAGTACAAACTCTGGGGCAACGGCGTCGCGCTGCCGTGCGTTGTGTTTGTTTTATCTGGAATTCTGTCGGAATCCACTGTATATCTGGACGAAATAACTTGATATTCACACCGGTTTGATCAATGTATGTGACTACCAAATCGGAAGGAAGGTATTCACAATGCAGATCAAGTACAACGTTACAGGGGACAGACGAAAGGCGCTGGTCGCGGTCATGCGCGACACATTGCAGGACACGACGCGATACCTTGGCGCGCCGAGCTTTGCGTTTCAGGTGGGGGCTTACACGGTCGACAAGAACGGCACGGTCACTTGCCCGGACGACGTGAACGAGGCGCAGATCGAGATGCTGATCCGCGAATTGGCGCACGACGGCTTCGTCGGCGAACGGGTCGGCGAAACGGTAAAGCTCGCTGAACCCACAACGGTCGAGCCGGATCAACTTAAAAAAGAAACATCTCGCACTGTCGATCCCGATCGTCTTGAGATCGAGTTGCCGAAGGATGGCATGACGCCCACCGCCATGGAGAACTTACGGAGGTTGGTTGCGAGCAAAGCAACGTTACTGAAGAAAGCGCTAGGCACGTACAGCCTGCCGATTGCGGAACACGCCGACAGGATAGAATTCGGCTGGTTCCGAACGACAGACGATCAGGCTGAGATCGCCGCCTACTACCAACTGGTACAGGGGCTTTGCGAACTGGCAAGAACGCAGAAACGTGTGAGCGCTACGGAGCAGGAAGTCGAGAATGAGAAATACGCCTTCCGCTGCTTCCTGCTGCGGCTGGGGTTCATAGGCGCGGAGTACAAGGAAGCGCGGAAGATCCTGCTCAGGAATCTTTCCGGCAACGCGGCGTTTCGCACCGCGCAGGAAGCGGGTGATGAAGAATGATCATTCATCCGGAGATGTTGAAACAGCTCAAAGCGTTTTATACATCCGGCACTCGGGTGATGCTGATTCGCATGAGCGATCCTTACACCAACCTGCGACAGGGTGACCGAGGGACGGTCACTCTGGTCGACGATATCGGGACGATTCATGTGAATTGGGATCGCGGCAGTTCGCTCGGTGTCGTATTCGGTGAAGATGAGTGCCGGAGGGTTGAGGACAATGAGTAATCGGGTGTTTGCCGCTTACGGCGTCGGTTTGAATCGTAGCGAAATGGCGAAACATTGCCCGACAGCGAAGTTGATTGGAACGACGGAGTTGAAGAATTTCCGACTTACGTTTCGCGGCGGCAATGCCTGCGCGGTCGCGACAATCGAGAAGGCAAAGAGTAAAAGCGTTCCCGCGCTTCTATGGGAGTTAACCCCACAAGACGAGGTCGCGCTCGACCGCTGGATCGGGGTGCCAGATTTGTACCGAAAGGATACGGTAAAGGTACGCTTGAATGGTGCTGCGAAGGATGCTTTTGTGTACATCCTAATTGGCAACATGCCACTGAACAAGCCCTGCGCTTTCTATTACAGTGCGCTTCTAGAGGGGTACAGAGCAGCCGGGTTTGATACCGATATTTTGAAAACGGCAATCGTAGATGGTAGTCCGGAAGGGTAGACTGCTCAATCTTGAACAGCGCAACGTGAGGCAACGGCGCCGCCACTGGCGGGTTCACGAAGTCGATTTGTCGGTTGCCCCAAGAAAGGTTGATAAGCAAACCTAAGCGAACACGGAGGCTCACGTGGGCTTCCGTGTTTTGCTGCCAATCCGCAAAGCTTATACGCAGATTTCCTCAGACGATTACAGAAAACATCGAGGATTTATTACAGAATTCACTTGCTATTCATCGCCCGTAGAGTGATATATTCACATGCCGAAAGGCAAACAACAAAGCACGGAGGGCAAAGCAATGTGGATCAAAGGGACAATAGACGGATATAGCTTTTACATCAAGCAATACGACGAAGGCTCGGAGTACGGAATCTCAAGCGGACGGATTTCGAAGCTTGAGATTTGGAAGGACGGACAACTTCTCGTACAGTACGACAGGGGCTGGTCAAAGAAACCGAGCGGCGCGCAGGTGAAGGCGGTTTACGAGCAGATCCTGAGAGAATACAACTACATCGCACAGGCTAACACATGAGCTTCCTGAATGGAGGCTCTTTTTTATACCTGCTGATTTGAAAGAGACGGCTGTGATCAGGAAATTGAAGAAATACACGCCGACTCCATTCAAAGCGAAGGACTCGGCATATGACAAACAGGCGGCGGACAACGCCGTCGCTTTTATTGAGTTTATTGCGCACACCAAAGGAACGTGGGCGGGAAAGCCGTTCCTACTCATTGACTGGCAGGAACAGATCATTCGTGACGTGTTTGGAACGCTGAAATCGAGTGGATACCGCCAGTTCAATACCGCGTACATCGAAATACCAAAGAAGAATGGAAAACAGCTCTCGCTCGATACACCGATTCCGACGCCGGATGGGTGGAAACAGATGGGTGAGCTAAATGTTGGCGACCGTGTTTTCGATGAACAAGGCAACCCCTGTTGTGTGCTTGCGGTTAGCGACATTGACGATACCGAACAAGCGTATCGGTTGACGTTTGGTGACGGGAGTACGATCATCGCCGGCGCAAGACATCTATGGAATGTGCAGGTCATCAACAACGGCCGAAGAGAGAAGCTGCTGGAGACGCAGCAAATGTATGCCGGATTTGCCGCATATCGGAAACAGCATCAGAATGATCCGTTTCGATCGATATACCGGATTCCGGTTTCGCAGACCCTAGCTTTACCTGCTGTTGAATTACCGGTAGACCCGTATTTATATGGCTATTGGTTGGGAAATGGATGTGCGACAAAGCCGGAGATTACGATTCGTACCAGCGACATTGCGGGTGTGCTTCGATGCAATCCGTACGAGGTGACTTCCGCATGGAAAAATGTTGGGAACAGCATTATCGTACGGATACCGCATTTAAAAACCATCCTTCTCAAATCGTTCCATGACAAGCGCGTTCCGAACGAATACCTGCGAGCGTCTGAACAGCAGCGTTGGGCGTTGCTCAGAGGCCTGATGGATTCGGATGGTTGCATCAGCGGAGCAAAAGCACAGAGTATCTACGTCAGTACAGAAAAGAATCTTTCGCTCAGCGTGCGCGAGTTGCTATGGAGTCTTGGCATCAAGAACAGCATGACGCAAGGTCCCTCCACCAGAAGCGGGATACCAACGGGTGAAACTTTGTACACGATCCGGTTTACGTCTTTTTCGGACTTACCCGCAAGCGGATTGGCAAGAAAGCTGAAAAACCGAAAGCCACCCAAGACATCACCTCGGCGTTCAGACTTTCATTATATTCATGCGATTGAGCCTGTGTTGGAACGTGTGCCCATGCGGTGTATACAGGTGAGTTCACTTTCACACCAGTATCTGGCGGGATCGTCCATGGTGCCGACGCACAATTCAGAGCTCGCGGCTGCGGTCGCTTTGCTCCTTACCTGCGGCGATAACGAAGAGCGCGCCGAAGTTTACGGTTGCGCAGCCGACCGCCAGCAGGCGTCGATCGTATTTGAGGTCGCCAAGGACAGGGTGACCATGTGCCCAGCGCTGGCAAAGCGGGTGAAGATTCTCGCGTCGCAGAAGCGACTCGTTTACCTGCCGACCGGGAGCTACTATCAGGTGCTCAGCGCGGATGTTGCGAACAAGCACGGGTTCAATACGCATGGCGTGATCTTCGATGAACTGCATACACAGCCGAACCGGCGACTCTTTGACGTTATGACCAAGGGTAGCGGCGATGCGCGCATGCAACCGCTGTACTTTCTGATCACCACCGCCGGCGACAACACCAACTCCATCTGCTGGGAAGTGCATTCGAAAGCGAAGGACATTCTCGACGGGAGAAAAACAGACCCCACGTTCTACCCTGTAATCTACGGAACCGAGGAGAATGATTCCTGGACCGACCCCAAAGTGTGGAAGAAAGTGAATCCGTCGCTGGGGATCACGGTGGGTGTCGACAAAGTGAAAGCGGCGTGCGAAAGCGCGCAACAGAACCCCGCCGAGGAAAACGCTTTTCGTCAACTCCGGCTGAATCAGTGGGTCAAACAAGCAATCCGCTGGATGCCGATGGACGCTTGGGATAAATGCGCGTTTCCGGTTGACCTTAAATCGCTCGAAGGTCGGATCTGCTACGGCGGTCTCGATCTTTCGTCCAGTACCGATATCACTGCGTTCGTTCTGGTATTCCCACCGCTGGATGAAGATGATAAATACTTTGTCCTACCGTTCTTCTGGATCCCCGAGGAGAACATCGACCTGCGCGTTCGTCGAGATCATGTGAACTCCGATCTGTGGGAGAAGCAGGGGTTCTTGTTGACGACCGAGGGAAACGTCGTACATTACGGGTTTATCGAAACGTTCATCGAACAGCTCGGGAAAAAGTACAACATCCGTGAAATCGCGTTCGACCGCTGGGGCGCGGTACAGATGGTGCAGAACCTTGAGGGCATGGGGTTCACGGTCGTTCCGGTTGGTCAAGGATTCAAGGACATGTCCCCGCCGACGAAGGAACTCATGAAGTTGACGCTGGAGCAGAGAATCGCGCACGGAGGTCAGCCTGTCCTGCATTGGATGATGGACAACATCTACATCCGCACCGATCCGGCTGGCAACATCAAGCCGGACAAAGAAAAAAGCACCGAGAAAATTGACGGTGCTGTTGCTACGATCATGGCGTTGGATCGGGCGTTACGGAATGGTGGACTTGAAAACTCGAGCGTATATGACGGGCGAGGTTTACTGTTGATTGAGAAAAGGCACATCCGGTTAAGGATGTGCCTTTGAAATTACCTGTTGCTTCTGAAGCAATCGCTGCACAGGATCGGTCGGTCGGTACGGGGCTGGAAGGGAACCTGGCAGGCTTTGCCGCATTCCGAGCAAACTGCGTTATACATCTGGCGGGGTGCATTGTCGCGGTATCCGCCATCGCGGGAACCGCCTCTGGGTGCGCCCTTACGAGCGACGCGGCAGGATTTGCAACGCTGCGGTTCGTTCGTAAAACCTTTTTCGGCAAAAAACTCTTGCTCGTTGGCAGTAAAGGTGAATTCTTGTCCGCAATCTTTGCAGACGATGGTCTTGTCGCTGTACATCTAATACCTCATTAATAATATTGCGCGGTGCTGATTTGCACCACGCAACTGTCACTGTATCCCATTATCTGCAAGAAGTCAATCATTCCGGTGTATGGAGGAACCTCATGAATCCACCTAGATACCTGCTTCACTGCCGCGACAAGCCAAAAGACTCACTCAACGGCAGCTGCTAAAGCTTCTTCTTTGGTGGCAAATCAAGCGCGAAGCAGGTTCTTCTCGGGATGATGGACAACATCTGCATCCGCACCGATCCGGCGGGGAACATCAGGCCGGACAAAGAAAAAAACATCGAGAAAATCGACGGTGCTGTGGCGACGATCATGGCGCTGGATCGGGCGCTGCGTAATGGTGGCGGAGAGAGCGAAAGCGGATATGACAATCGATGGGTATTCCTAATATCAGCGTTCTGAACAAAATAAAGGCGACGTCACCGAAGCGACGCCACCTTTACAAAAGCAAAAAGCTTTTTGATTACAAGCAAAGTAAAGCACATTTATGTAAGGTTGTCAACTAATTTCTGCAGGAATCCTATTGATGTTGACAGTAACTGATTGCCTTCAAAATAGTCTTTATGCTTCACTAATCGGCCATTCGTAAAATTTTGAAGTTCAGCAATGCCGTTTCGAAAGACGTTTGGAGAAACAACTTTACAATACATATACAGTAAGCAGGTTATTTCAAACATAGGTCGGCAGGATAACTTCTTTTTACGCTCCTCTACACCAATATTATTCATTTTAGCAACAAACTGAGAAATTGCGCTAGGTGGCTGAGTCTTATTACAATCGGGAGCTAAGCAGTACAAAATACAATTATTATGCGCGCAGGCATTTCGCAAACTTTTCACAGGATTGAGTACGTTCCATTCAGGTAACGGTTGGGAGTACTTTCTTGCACAATAATCATAGAAGTTCAGCAACTCGCCAAAACTAAGTAATTCAACGAGCACCCAAATTGGACAATCACTTTTCATAATTCGGGTTTGCGTTGAGCTGGGTTCACATACATAACAAAGATCGAAATACCTGTCTATCAAACCGCCAGTGAATATTGTATCAATCTTTGACTCGATACTTTGAACAACCTGTGGATTTAGGCCAAGATATTCGGTCACTATTGAATAGCCATCTTCGGAAGGTTGCCTTTCAAAGATGGAGAGAAGATTTACTTTTAGAGCGTGCTCTAAAGCGATTGACATTTTCAATAAATAGCTGCGGAGATGCATATCTAGTGTAGAGAGTTCAGCAAGATATGCGAAATCCAAATCGATATATTTTCCTACTTGAGGACCTGAAGTATGCTTCAGATAATTTTTTCGATAAGATGCTGTGCGCAAGTAGTTGTTGGTCGTTGATAGATAAACGATAGAATGACTTGCGTCCATTATGGAAAAAGCAACGCCCTTCTCGTCATGGAGCATATTCACAAGTTCTTCTGCGGTCATCTTTGGTTTATCAACAGAATTGTTAATCGGAATCACCACCTAGCTTTTTTATTTTATCACCATCAATACAAGTTGCAAAGAACTGCATCGAGAAATTGACTAATTATCGAGGAAATATGAGTTTAATCAGTAACTTTTTTCATTCCCGCGATAAACCGAAGGACTCTCTCATTGGCAGTCGTTACAGCTTCTTGTTCGGCGGAACATCGAGTGGGAAGCCGGTGAACGAGACGACTGCCATGCAGATGACGGCGGTGTACTCTTGTGTGAGAATCCTGTCCGAAACCGTCGCGGGCCTGCCGCTGAACGTTTACCAATACAATGACAGTGGTGGGAAAGAGAAAGCGTTCAAGCACCCGCTTTATCGGTTGCTGCACGACGAGCCAAACCCCGAGATGACGAGCTTCGCGTTTCGAGAAACGCTCATGAGCCACCTGCTCCTATGGGGCAACGCCTACGCACAGATCATCCGAAACGCCAGAGGCGAGGTGATCGCGCTCTACCCGCTCATGCCGAACAAAATGACAGTCGACCGCGACCAAAGCGGCCGGCTTTTTTATTTGTATCAGCGCGGGTCGGAGGATCCAACCACACTTGGGAAATCGACGCAAGTGACGCTGTCTCCCTCGGATGTATTGCACATCCCCGGTCTCGGTTTCGACGGCCTGATTGGCTACAGCCCGATCGCCATGGCGAAGAACGCGATTGGATTGGCAATTGCTACCGAAGAGTATGGCGCAAAGTTCTTTGCAAACGGTGCGGCACCTTCCGGTGTGCTGGAACATCCCGGCACGATCAAGGATCCGCAACGGGTCAAGGAAAGCTGGAACTCGGCATATCAGGGCAGTGCGAACGCTCATAAGATTGCGGTGCTCGAAGAGGGCATGAAGTATACACCGATCGGGATCGCGCCGGAACAGGCGCAGTTTTTAGAAACGCGCAAGTTTCAGATCAACGAGATCGCGCGTATCTTTCGCGTGCCGCCACACATGCTGGCGGACTTGGAGAAATCTTCATTTAGTAACATTGAGCAACAGTCGCTGGAGTTCGTCAAATACACGCTCGATCCATGGGTTGTGCGCTGGGAACAGAGTATGTGCCGGGTACTGTTCAGCGAAAGTGAGAAGCCGGCGTATTTCATAAAGTTCAATGTGGACGGACTGTTGCGCGGCGACTACGTCTCGCGCATGAGCGGGTACGCCACCGCGCGGCAGAATGGCTGGATGAGCGCGAACGACATCCGCGAGCTGGAAAACCTCGATCGCATCGCGCCTGACCTTGGCGGCGATCTTTACCTGATCAACGGGGCCATGACGAAGCTCGAGGACGCGGGGCTGTTTGCCAACGCAACGAAAAAGGAGGATTCCGCTTGAACAGAAGGTTCTGGAACTGGGTGCGAAACGAAGACGACACCCGAACATTGACATTGTACGGCACGATCGCCGAAGAGAGCTGGTTTGAAGACGACGTCACCCCTAGGATGTTCAGGGACGAACTGAACGCCGGAACGGGTGACGTTGTGATTTGGATCAATAGCCCGGGCGGCGATTGCGTCGCAGCGAGTCAGATCTACACCATGCTCATGGATTACAAGGGGCATATCACGGTGAAGATTGACGGCATTGCGGCTTCTGCCGCGTCGGTCATCGCAATGGCGGGTACGGAGGTGCTCATGGCTCCGACGAGTTTGCTCATGATCCACAACCCGTTGACGGTTGCAATCGGCGACAGCGAGGAAATGCAAAAGGCGATCGCCATGCTGGATGAGGTGAAGGAGAGCATTATCAACGCATATGAGCTGAAAACGGGCATGTCCCGCGCGAAGCTCGCGCACCTCATGGATGCGGAAACGTGGATGAACGCGAACAAAGCGATCGAGCTTGGCTTTGCGGATGGTGTTCTGGAGGACGAGAAGAAACATGTGAGGCAAGACAATGTGGTGTTCAGCTTTTCTCGCCGCGCGGTCACCAACTCGCTGCTGAATAAAGTGCAGCGAAAACAGGCAAGCAAGACACCTGTTGCGGAGGAGACACCTAACGCCCAAACAACCGAACCGAGATACCCTGCGGAGCCGCTTTATCAGCGGCTCTCTTTGATTTCACACTGAGGAGGAAACGAATGAATACGATTTTACAACTGCGCGAGAATCGCGCGAAGAAATGGGACGCCGCGAAGGCGTTTCTGGACGTCAAACGTGGTACTGACGGTCTGCTTTCCGCCGAGGACGCTGGCGCGTATGAAAAGATGGAAGCCGAAGTCGTCGCGCTTGGTAAAGAGGTCGAGAGACTCGAACGTCAGGCGGCGTTGGACGCGGAACTGAACAAGCCTACCGCCGATCCGATGACGAGCAAACCCGCGCAACCCACTACGGAGCAGAAGACTGGCCGCGCGACCGCCGAGTACAAGAAGGCGTTTGGGAACGCGATCCGCTCCAAGAATCCTCGGACGGAGATCCTGAATGCGCTTCAGGAGGGTACCGACAGCGAGGGTGGGTATCTCGTCCCCGACGAGTTTGAGCGCACCCTGGTTCAGAAACTGACAGAAGCAAACGTGCTGCGTCCGCTCTGCCATGTCATCCAGACTAGCTACGGCGATCGGAAGATCCCCGTGGTTGCGTCGAAGGGTACCGCCGACTGGGTCGATGAAGAGGGAACATATCCGCTCTCGGACGACAGCTTTTCGCAGGTCGTGCTTGGCGCGTACAAGCTCGCGACCATGATCAAGGTATCGGAAGAGCTGCTCTCGGACAGCATTTTTGACATCGAAGGGTATGTGTCGGAGCAGTTCGGCAAACGCATCGGCGACAAGGAAGAGGACGCGTTCCTCAACGGCAACGGTGTGAGCAAACCCATCGGTATCCTCAACGCTACGGGCGGCGCGGAGGTCGGCGTCACTACAGCGGGCGCTGCCGCAATCACGGGCGACGAACTGATCGACCTCGTGTACTCGCTCCGCACGCCGTACCGTAAAGGCGCGGTGTTCGTGCTCAACGACACGACCGTGAAGCTCCTTCGCAAGCTCAAAGACGGCGATGGCCAGTATCTCTGGCGACCGGGCATCACGGAAAACGCGCCGGACACGATCCTTGGCCATAGAATCATCACCAGCGAGTGCATGCCCTCTGTCGCGGCGGGGAACAAGTCCATCGCGTTCGGTGATTTCTCCTACTACTGGATTGCCGACCGTCAGGGTCGCACGTTCAAGCGCCTGAACGAACTGTACGCAACCACCGGTCAGGTTGGCTTCCTTGCTTCTCAGCGCCTCGACGGCAAGCTGATTCTGCCCGAAGCGATCAAAGTCTTGCAGCAAAAGGCGTAATGGAGGGACTAGATGGAGATCATTGATACCCCGGCGGGCGATGTGACCCGCAACTGCAAGAACTACCTCACGGACGGCGGGGATCGACTGGTGATCGGCGGTACACTGGAGGTTCTGGATACCGCCACCGTCACTGGGCTGCAATCGGGATATGCAACTGAGCAAACCGCTGGCAGCGTGTATCAGGCACCGAACCAGGCGGAGAGCGCTGCAACGACTATCGCCGACCTGAAGAGCGATTTCAACGCGCTTCTTCTGAAGCTCAAGAACGCCGGAATCATGGCAACAGACCAACCGGGTTCGATGTGACATGTCGACGCTACTGACTAAGGTCAAGGCGAACCTGATTTTGACGCACGACGCTGATGATGAACTCATCCAGCGTCTGATCGACGCTGCAGTGTCCTACGCCGAGAGCTATCAGCACCTGACCGCCGGGACCTACGAAGTGGCGGGTATGCCACCGACGACCGAGGCTGCGGTGATCATGCTGACTTCCCATTTCTATGAAAGTCGGGATGGTAGTACGGGCGGATTCTTCGCAGATAATGTGCAGGCGGGCCAGCAGGTATGGAACACGGTAAACACCTTGCTCCGACTTGACCGAGATTGGAAGGTGGGTTCATGAGTTTCGGCAGAATGAACACACTGATCTCTATCGCGCGGGAAGTCGTGATAAAGGATGCGGAGGGATTCGCGACAAACACTGATCAAGTCATTGCGTCGGTGTTTGCATATCGGGAAGGGCGGCACGGTTCTCAGAAATGGGTCAACCGCGCCGCCTTTTCAGAGGCGACGGATCTGTTTCGCTTTCGTGTGATTCCCGGACTGACCGTGACCACTGCGCAAGTGATCCTCTGCGGCGACGATCGTTTTGAAATCACGTCCGTCGAGGATGTGAAGGGTAGAGGCATGTACATTGAAGTGCTGGCAAAGAAGGTGACACCAGATGGCTAAGGTGAAGATCGAAATGCCGGATGAATTCCTGAACCAAATCGCCGATATGGGCAACGCGCTCGATGCTGCGATTCCAAAAGCGCTCGCGGCGGGCGGCAAGGTCGTCATGGAGAAAATGAAATCGAATCTGCAAGCGGCGATCGGGCGCGGGACGAAATATTTATCCCGCTCGACCGGCAATCTTGCCGCGTCGCTCGGCATTTCACCCGCGAAGCTGGATCGCGATGGGAACCTAGACGTAAAAGTCGGTTTTTCGGAAGGGCGGGGCGACGTGAGCAACGCCATGCTCGCCAATGTTCTTGAGTACGGCAAATATGGTCAACCGCCGAAGCCGTTTCTGAAGCAGACCAAGTCCTCGAGCCGGAACCCGTGCATTGAGGCGATGCAGACGGTGCTGAAGGAGGAACTGGATCTCCCGTGAGTATGTTGGAAGAACTGAATACGATCGTCGAGAGCGCCGGACTTCCTGTGGAGACTGGCGCTTTCTCTGCCGCCGCGCCGGACGAGTACGTTGTTATCACACCGATATCGGAGCACTTTGAGCTGTTTTCTGATAACGCGCCAGGTATGAACATCGAGGAAGCTCGGCTGTCGCTCTTTTCGAAGGGGAATTATAACGCCATGAAGCGGCAGCTTGTTCGACTGTTGCTCTCGGCGGGGTTTTTGGTATCGGAGCGGCGATATATCGGGCTGGAAGAGAACACGGGCTATCACCACCTTGCCATCGACGTGGCGAAGGAGTATATGGAGGAAGAGTAGATGGCAACCATCGGATTGGATAAATTGTATTACGCGAAGATCACCGAAGGCGCGAACGGTGACGAAACCTACGCCGCGCCCGTTTCGCTTGCCAAAGCGATGTCCGCGGAACTGAAGATCGATATCAACGAAGCTACGCTCTATGCCGACGATGGCGCTGCCGAGGTGGTCAAGGAGTTCAAGAGCGGCACGCTCACGCTGGGAATCGATAACATCGGTGCGGCGGTCGCGAGCGATCTGACCTGTTCGCAGATTGACGATAACAAAGTGTTGGTTTCCCAGAGCGAGAATGGCGGTCAGCCGGTCGCGATCGGCTTCCGCGCGAAGAAGAGCAACGGCAAATACCGCTACTTCTGGCTCTACCGCGTTGTGTTCGGTATTCCTGCGACGAACCTGCAGACAAAGGGCGATAACATCACGTTCTCGACCCCTTCGATTGAGGGAACGATTATCCGTCGCAACAAGCTGGATGGACAGGACAAGCATCCGTGGAAAGCTGAAGTCAACGAGGACGATACGAGCGTACCGACGGCGACGATCTCGGGCTGGTACACACAGGTCTACGAGCCGACATTTGCGGCGGAGGGTTAATCTTATGGAAAACGACAGAGGTGCGATGATCCAGATCGGCAATCGGGAGTATGAGATGCTCCTGACTACCCGCGCGACCAAAGAGATCGCGAAACGTTATGGCGGTTTGGAGCATCTTGGCGATAAACTCATGAAAGCGGAGAACTTCGAGCTGGCTTTGGATGAGGTGGTATGGCTGATCACGCTGCTCGCGAATCAGAGCACGCTGGTGCATAACCTACTGGAGCCGAACGATAAGCGCGAATTGTTGACCGAGGAAGCGGTCGAACTGCTCACTACGCCGCTCGATCTTTCCGGCTATAAGTCCGCAATCATGGAGGCGATGGTCAGAGGCACGAAGCGCTATGTCGAGAGCGAGGAGGAACCCTCAAAAAACGTGTTGGTCGGGCAAGCGACGAAGAGCTGTTTGCCCGACTGATCTTCTACGGAGTGACTTTACTGGGGCGGACGGAGAGTGAGGTTTGGCTCATGCCGCTTGGCGATCTGCTCGATCAGTGGGAGATATATCGGCAGTTTGAAGGAATTGCTAGAAAAAGGCAAGAGCTGTGCGTTGACGAAGCCATACCGGCAGGAATATATTGATCCTGTACAGAATCGTACAGCGAAAAGAGCGGGAGGTATGGTATGAAGACAAGCGGTCTGTGTGTGATATGTAAAAATAATGC
>JAYFPQ010000013.1:0-23860 GCA_034927595.1 Christensenella sp. | reverse complement strand
CCGCTGCATAACGGGCATATCTACCATCTGGAGCAGGCGCGTGCGCTCTCGAAGGCGGATTATTGCGTCGTTGTGCTCTCCGGCAATTTTGTCCAGCGGGGAGAAGCCGCCTGCACAGACAAATTCACGCGCGCCGCATGGGCGCTCCGCGCGGGTGCCGATCTGGTGCTGGAGCTGCCGAGCGTGTATGCCGTTGCTCCGGCGGAGCGCTTCGCCACCGGCGGAGTGCGCACCCTTGGCGCAACCGGCGTGGTCACCGACCTTGCCTTCGGCTGCGAAGCGCCGGATCTACAGCTGCTCTACCAAATTGCGGACATCATTGCCTCCGAGCCGCCCGCGTTGCAGGAAGCGATTCGCAAGCACCTCTCCATGGGAAAGAGCTATCCGCGTGCGCGGTTTGACGCGCTCTCGGAGTACGGCGTTCCAAAGAACATGCTCACCGCAATTGCCCAGCCAAATAACATTCTCGCGGTGGAGTACCTCCGCGCAATTCGTCAGTTTGAGCAGGGAATTGAACCGCTGCCGATTCCGCGCGTTGGAACCGGTTATCACAGTGAGGACATCGTTGGCGAGTACGCGAGCGCGACGGCCATTCGAAAGGCGATTGTCGACGGACGAAGCGAAATCATGAACACCATGCCCTCGTTTGTCGGCGGGCCGCTCATGTACGACGATCAGTTCATCATTGCGCAGGAATCGCTGAGCGATATGATGCTCTACGCGATCCGCCGGATGAGCCCGCAGGAGCTGGCCAACGTGCCGGACGTGAGCGAAGGATTTGAAAACGTGCTGTTCCGTGCGGTGCGCGAGGTACGCACGTTGCAAGAGTTCTTCGACGCAGTCAAGACCAAGCGTTATACGCTGGCGCGCTGCAAGCGAATTGCCGTCTGCGCTTTGCTCGGCATTACAAATGAGCAGGTCAAGCAGCTCACGACCAGCCGCGAGGGCACCTACATCCGCGTGCTCGGTTTCCAGCGGAAAGCACGCCCGTTGATCAGCGAAATCGCAAAGAAGAAGACCGCCCCGTTGATTCTGCGCAACAGCGATCTGGACGCCAGCGGCGCGATTGCCCGCCGCAATTTTGAGACGGACGCGCTCAGCACGGATATCCTCTGCTACGCTACGACGCAGGAGATCAAGCGCGACCTCAGCGGTGCAGTAGTTTTATAACAGAATTTTTAGATAAGAAGATAATAAAGAAAGTGGCAGGCCAAGTGATGGACCGCCACTTTTCTTCTATTTAATTCTCTACAAGTTAGTTTTCTTCCAGCAGGGCGCGAATCTGCGGCAGCGCGCGGCGCACGGTACGCCGCCCTTCCGCAATCACTTCCCCCGCCTGATCCGTCTGGAACCGTCCCTTCACGAACAGCACCTCCGGCACGAGCATGATGTCCGACTCCTCACGGCGAAATTTCGTGAGTTCCCACTGCATGATCGAGATCGTGTGGTTCATCAGCGAATACACGCCCATGTCTGAAACATCCTTTGCGTCGCCGTGGTACCCGACATCCACGCCGATGATCACGTCCATGCCCCGGTCACGTAACGCCTTGCAAGGCACGCGCTCAAGCACGCCGCCGTCGATGTAGGTCTTTCCGTTGAGTTTTGTCGGCTCAAAAAGGGCGGGAATCGACATGCTCGCTCGAATTGACTCGTGCAGCGGCCCTTTCTCCAGCACGTCCAGCTTTGCGGTTTCCGCGTCCACGGCCACGCAGCAGAACGGCGTCTTCGTTTCGGCAAAGGTTTTGTTGTGCGTAAACACGCGAACGAGCTCCTGAATCCGCTCGCCTTTGATCAATCCGGCGGAGAGCGGAAGCTTTACGTCCAGATAACCATACAGATTGAGCGATGTGATGAACCGCTCCAGCATGTTCAGGTCCGTACCGACGCTGTAGATGCCGCCGACGATGGCGCCCATGCTGCTGCCGGAGATCATATCAATCTTGATTCCGGCGGCGTCCAGTTCCTGCAACACACCAATGTGCGCAAATCCCTTCGCGCTGCCTGCGCCCAGCGCCAAGCCTAGTTTCTTTGCCATAATCGACTTACTCAACCTCTTTATGCTGCGAATGTTTGAGAAAACGAGCCGTGGGCACTTCCCGCGGCTCGTAGGTTGCTTTCGTTAAAAATCTTCTTCGTCTTCTTCGTCGTCATCCGCTTCGATGAACTCGATCAGGCGCTTACGGGGTTTCTTTTCCTTTTCCTTGGGCGCTTTCTTCTGTTCGGGCTCTTCGCTCCAGCCCTCTTCTTCTTCGAGTTCGTCATCCTCGTCGTCCGCTTCCAGAATGCGCTGGAACAGCCCCTTCTTCTTCGGCGGTTCTTCCACGCGCGGCGCGGGACGGCGCTGCGGTGCTGCTTCGTCCATCGAAGCGCTCATGCGATCCGGTCGAGCGAACTGACGCGTTAAGCCGGGATCTTCGTCCATCGGCATGCGCTCTACGCCGG
This sequence comes from Christensenella sp., assembly GCA_034927595.1. Taxonomy (GTDB): domain Bacteria; phylum Bacillota; class Clostridia; order Christensenellales; family CAG-138; genus UBA7703. The sequence goes on along the minus strand of JAYFPQ010000013.1, from coordinate 21,415 downwards.
TGTGTGGCGCAACGCGGGGCTGACGCGCGGTCTGCGGACGCGGCTGCTCCATATACTGCGCCTCATTATAGCGCGGCTGTTCGGCGTACTGCGGCTGCGCATAGGCCGCGGGCGGCTCGGGTGCAAACTTGGGTTCCGGCGTGGCCGGCCTTGCGGCAACGGGAATTGGCGCGGATTCTTCGGTAACGCCCAGTTCTTTGCGGTTCTGCTCGATCATCTGGTGATATTCCGCGAGGTAGCGCTGCAAATCCACGAGGATTTCATCCGCATATTTCCGGGCGCCGTTGTAGATTGCGTTTGCGTTTTCTTCCGCTTCCGAGGCAATTCCGCTTGCGCGGCGGAACGCTTCGTTGTAGACTTCCGACTCGCTGACGCGCGATTCGAATTCGGACTGCGCGTTCGAGCGGATGCCCGCCGCCTCGCCTTCCGCCTGCGAAAGAATCGTGTCCGCTTCCTGATGCGCCTGCTCTACGATATCCTGCGCGGATTCCTTCGCATCGGCAAGCAGATTGTCCGCCTCGGAGATGATGCCGGTTGCGCGGCGGATGTCCTCCGGAATGACGACCTTGAGGTCCTCCAGCAGATCCAGCAGCCGATCGACTTCGACAACACGTTTCGTCGTGCCGCCGAACTTCGAGCGCGGGCTCTCCTCCAGTTCCTGCTTAATGCGATTGATTATGCTGAAAATTTTCATGGTTTGTGCGCTGCTCATGGTTTTTTAACCTTTCTACTCTAATATTGTCAAAACCGGTTGGTTTTACTCGTTCAAGTCCTTATTTCTAACAATCGCTGGGCTGCTTTTTCAGCCGCTCGACGATGATGTTTTCAATGCTCTCGGGTACCAGTCCTTTGATGCTGCCGCCCATAGTGCCGATTTCGCGAATTCCGCTGGAGCTTAAAAACGAATGCTCCGGCCTCGCCATAAAGTACACGGTGTCGATGTCCGGCGCCAGATGGCGATTCAGCGCGTTGATCTGGAACTCATACTCAAAGTCCATGGTCGCACGCAGACCGCGGATGATGTAGCTCGCGCCCACGGAGCGGACGTAGTCGACCAGCAATCCATCGAACCGTCCCACGACGACTTTCTGCATGTGCTCCACATCGACCATATGCTGAATCATTTCCACGCGCTCATCCACGGAGAACACGGGGTGCTTCATTCCGTTGTTCAGCACGCTTACATACACGCAGTCAAACATGGCTAACGCGTGCTCCAGCACATCGTGATGCCCAACCGTAAACGGATCAAAGCTGCCGGGGTAAACGCAAATTCGCATATTGCCTTCGCTTTCACTCATGTTCCGGTCTCGTCAAGCGCGCACATAGATCGAGATCGCGCAGTTTCCGTATCGCCTGCTTTCGAGCAAGCGCGCGAACTGCGGGTTGACGTCCGGCGGCAGATTCGTCGCGTGTTCTATGATCACGCGCCCTTCCTCCGCAACCAGGTTTGCTTGAAAGAGCTGCTCCGCTGCCCGCGCGGCGGTTCCGTCGGCATACGGCGCATCCAGAAACGAGAGGTCAAATTGCGCGTTTTCGCGGCTGAGCCGCTCCAAGCACGCGGTGTAATCCAAACAAAGTACTTCGACGATGCCGTCAAGTCCGAGCAGTTTTGCGTTTGCCCGAATCTGGTCGGCACACTCCCGCGAGCGGTCGTTGCAGACCACGCGCGCCGCCCCTCGCGAGGCTGACTCCAGTCCCAGATTGCCGGAACCGGAAAACAGATCCAGCACACGGCTGTCCGGCAGATCAAACTGGAGCATACCAAAGAGCGATTCCTTCACGCGATCCAGCGTTGGACGCGTGTCCATTCCCTTTGGCGCGTCAAACCGGCGACCACGCGCCGTTCCGGCAATGATTCTCAATGTTCGATCCTCGCGCTTTCGCGACTGTATTCGCCAAACGCCGCAAAATCGTTGAAATGATCCATTGATATCGCGGAAAACGGCATAATACGCTCAATTAGTATAGCACCGCAACCGCAATCGCACAAGAAAAACATGGCAATTCGAGGGGTTCGCGCCACTTTTGCGAATCCGTGAATGGATTTTTATCAGCATGCCTCATTCGGGCTCCTGCCCCTGAACGGGGCCGATTCCCGCCTGCGTAAATAGGTCGTATGGGTTTAAATACACGCCGTCCGGCGAAACGAGCCCCACGTGCAGATGGTACGCAACGCTGTTTCCCGTGCTGCCGACGCGGCCGATCTGCTGACCCTGCTTGACGACGTCTCCTTCTTTGACGAAGGTGGAAAGCTCATACATATGATAGTAATGGTACTCGTAGCCGGAGGGATCGCGAATGATCACATAGTTCCCCGGTATCGGCAGAAAGCCAACGTACAGAACGACGCCATCCGTCATGGAAAGGATCGGCGTTTTCGAGGACATCCGGATGTCCGTGCCCGTGTGCACCCTCGTTCGGTGCGAGCGCGGGTCGTACCAGCCGTTTTTGATCACGCCACCGGGTACAGGATGCGTAACCGTCGAGAGGTACTCCTTCGAAAATTGAAACGCCGAGACGGGCGCGACCGAACCGTCGTCTTGATAGACCGTGTTCAAGTAATACAGCGCGAGCTTTGCCTCAACGAGCTGCTCCTTTGTGCCGTGCGCGGCGATGTCCGCAAACGACGGATTGGGCCAGCGAATCGTCACCCCGCGAATTGCGCTGCCCTCCTGCTGAACGGAGAACGCTTCCTGCATAAGTTGCGTGGTGTCCTCACCAAACACGGAGTACAGTGCCGCACACTCGCGCCAGTTCAGGTTCGGTTCCTGCCGGGGCGTTGTATGCAGCGCGATGTTCTCCGCGCGCAGGTCGCGACTGAGCACTTTTCCGCTGAGCGCACTGGCGCTTCGAAGCGCGGTGTTGAGCGTGTTTGCCAACGTTGAAAACGCAATCTGGTTCTGCGCGTAGCAGTCGTATTCCTTTGGTTTAAACGCAACAAGCGTCTTGCTCCAGCCGCTCCAGTCAAACGTGAGCGAATGCGAAAGAATCCGGTTTGTCGCGTCAAACATTGCATTCAGGCGAAGATAGCGAGGCTGGTTGGCATCCTCCGGCAGGCAGGAAACGAGGCCTTCGTCATAGCGCAGCTGCTCTGCAGCGCACGCGGCGGAGCAGGCGACGGTTGATTCTTCTTCCGTCGAGCAGGCTTGCTGGAGCTGTTCGAGTATGGTCAGGGGCTCCGGCGTCGCGGAGGGCGTTGGACTCTCCGCCTTCGCCGAACGAACAGAAGCTGTCGACGCCAAAATCAGCGCCGACAGCAAGAGTGAGATTATTTTTGGCTGTAGCAGCCGTTTCATTTACTTGTTACCATACTCAACCAACCCAAGCTCCAGTATCTGGCGGCGGATCAGTCACAATAGGCGCAGTCGTTGGTTCTGGCGTTGTCGTCCCACCAGTAATTGTTCCGCTCGGCGTTGGCGTTGCGGTGTCGTCATCCGTACCGTCGCCAAGATCGGGAAGCGGGGGCGCTTCATATTTATACGGTAATACGTGTTCTACGTCCTCGATCTTCCAGTTATCCGTCCAAGGCGCCGTGCCTGCTTTCAGTCGAATGCTGTTCTCCGACTTCGGTAGAATAAGCTGTGCACGAATCGCTCCGGTTTGCGTATCGAGCGGATCACCTTTTCGTATTTCGCAGGTGGTTCCATATCCAATGTTGTAAAAAATCCATCGCGAGTCCGGTACCGTAAGCCGAATACAGGCATGGGAAGCCTTCGTACCTAGTTGGTCATAAGATTCCTTGATGAAGGAGCTTAAGTCCTTCGCCTTATCATACAGAATCGAGTGGAAATATGTTCTGCTTCGAATCAGCGTTAAGTATTGCGCTGCTTCGAGGTTCACAAACTGATAAAAACGCACTTTTGGAACCAGAATCTGAAAGATACCCATAGTAGTTTCATGACCATACTCGCTATTGGGATTTCCGGAAGAGCAAATCATATAGCGAACGGGCTGCTCTAAATCTGGTTTACCAAAAGTTGTTCCATCATCGATTCGCTTATATACCATGACCACCTGCCATTGAAGGTCGACAATAATATAATACGTTTTTGGATCGGGATACCCTTCTTTGAGTAAATCATTTGCCGACTTGCTCATGTCGTCCAAACTGCCCACGAGCTCTTCGTAGGTCATGTTGACCGTTGGCGCGTAATACGAAAACGGCCGGGGCGTCGGCGTTGGTTCCGGCGTTGGCGTTGGGGACGGCATGTCGCCAAATCCTTGATTGTTCAGATCGACCACTTCCAGACTAACGATATCCGGCGCAGCCGTCGGCGCGGGCGTACCCTCCGGCTCTGCGGCAGGCGCCGCGCAGCCAATTAGGAAAAGAGCGGCAGCCGCAAGGCATATCGTAACCAGAATGCCTTTGCCGTGTCGTTCCAAGTGCATAATTCCTACCTCGGTATACTGATTATTTCCGGCTGGAGAGCGAGTGTTAGACGATGAATAACCGTTCACACAAGTTCAACATTGTTGCCAGAATCGCGATTATTGTAACATACGACGGCGCTTGCAAAACATTCTCGAACGAAAGTTCACAATTATTCCCGATTGCTTTCGCTTTGCGCGGCGTTACTCAGCGCCGTTGGTTCAACCGGGTGCAGCGCTTCCTCCAGCGCGGAAAACGCGCGCTCGCCGAACTCCAACGAGGTTTTCGTATAGAGCGACAGGCAGCGGATGATCTCGTTTCGAACGTTCTCGGAGAGCTTGACGCGATCCATATCCGCGTCCTCCATCACCAGCATACGGCGCATCCCCTCTAGCGCCGTCTTACTGACGGACTCGCCCTGCTGCGTGCAGGCGGAGCAGACCGCGCCGCCGCGCGGCGAAAAACGGACGACCGCATCCGCGCGAAGATCCCGCCCGCATTGCACGCAGGTGGTGATTGCGGGACGGTACCCCGTTGCGTTTAAATAGCGAACCAAAAAACAACAGAACAGATCGAGCGGTTCGGAACTGCCATACGAAAGAAACGAAAGCGAATGATACAACAGCGAAAACAACGTTGGATTCGGCTCGTTCTCCGGCGCGGCGTCGTGACAGAGCCGCAGCATGACGGAACCGATGGAAAACTTCGCGTAGTCCTCGCGAATGGGATAAAACGTTTCCTTGACTTCGCAGGCGTTGACCGTCATGCGCTCCTTGCCGGTATATAGCTCAAACTGGCCGAACACAAACGGTTGACAGGCGTTGACGAGCGGGCTCTGGGGCTTGCGACAGCCGCGCGCCTTCGCGTCCAACCGACCGTGCTCAATCGTAAAGATGCTCAGGATGCGGTCGCTCTCTTTGTAGTTGACATATCGCGTAACGATTCCGTCCGCACAAGTGACCGGCATGATTCCCTCCGTCCCGACGATTTCGACCGATCGGGCGCTTATTCGTAACCCAGTTCGTGGAGCATCCCCTGACGATTTCGCCAGTCCTCTTTTACCTTGATCCAGAGTTGCAGGTTAACCGGGCAGCCGAGCATCCACTCGATGTCCTTACGCGCCTCCTGCCCGATTCGCTTAAGCATGGTTCCGTTTTTGCCGATGAGAATGCCCTTGTGCGATTCGCGCTCGCAATAGATCGTTGCGTAAACGTCCATCATGTCCCGATCCTCGCGGCGTTCCATGCGATCCACGCTAACGCCAACGCCGTGCGGAACCTCTTCGCGCAGCAGCAGCAGCGCTTTTTCGCGGATGAGTTCCGCGCAGATGACGCGCTCCGGCTGGTCGGTTACCATATCCTCCGGAAAATACTGCGGGCCTACCGTCAGGCAAGCCTTTAGCGCTTCTTCCAGCTCGTCGAGTCCTTTTCCGGTGTTGGCGGAGCCGCGCAGAATCGCGCGGAAGATGCCCGCCTGTTCGAGCGCTTCCTGCGCTTCGTTTGCCTGCCCAAGACTCGCGAGATCCGTCTTGTTGATCAGCGCGATGATGGGCGCTTTGGCCGTCTTGAGCCGCTCCAGCAGAGCCGCATCCTTTTCGCGAACGCCCTGCGTCGCGTCTGCGACAAACAGAATCGCCTCGACTTCGTTCATCGCATCGTAGGCGATCTTCTGCATGTATTCGCCGAGCTTGTTCTTGGGGTTCGTGACCCCCGGCGTATCGAGAAACACGATTTGATAGCCCGGTCGGCTCAGCACGCCCGTGATCTTATTTCGCGTGGTCTGCGCGCGGTCGGTCACAATCGCGATTTTCTGGCCGATGAGCTTGTTGAGCAGCTTCGACTTGCCAACATTCGGGCAGCCGACAATCGAGACAAAGCCGGAACGATAGTCGTTCATCGTAGATCCACCGAACCGAAGGAATGCGGAAGGAGTTCGCCCAGCGTAGACTCGATGAAGTTCCGCTTCGAATCCGCAAACACAACCGGCATATCGCTTTCACAAAACTCGCACAGCACCTGCCGGCAAACGCCGCAGGGCGAAGCCGGATTTTTGCCGGAGCAGACGATGACAATTCCATCAAACTCTTGTTCGCCCTCGGAAACCGCCTTGAATACCGCGGTGCGCTCCGCGCAGTTGGTTGGAGAATAGCTGACGCATTCCACGTTGCAGCCAAGGTAATACTTCCCGCTCTTACCCTTCAGGCATGCACCAACCTGAAAATGAGAGTATGGCACATATGCCTTTTCCATTGCCTCGTAGGCAAGATCGAGCATGTGCTCGCGCTCCTGTACCGATAATTGACTCATCTTGTAATCCCCATTGCGTTTAAAATTTCCGTTTGTTTTGCAAACATCTCTTGTTCGTCCTTTGGCTCCATGTGGTCGTAACCCAGTAGATGCAACGAGCCATGAACCGCTAAAAATGCCAGTTCGCGCTCCAGCGAATGTCCGTATTCCTCTGCCTGTTCCTGCGCACGTTCGAGGCAGACGGCGATGTCGCCGAGGTAACCGTCTGGCGGGCAGGCAATCGCGTCCCCTTCCCACGCGGGAAACGTCAGCACATCCGTAACGCGGTCTATGTTTCGATAGCTCGCGTTGAGCCCCTGAATCTCCTCTGCGTCGGTCACGAGAACGCAAACGTCCCCGGCGGCATGCTCGCTGGCTAGCGCCGCTTCCACCGCGCGACGGATCAGCTCCATAGACGTCGCCGGTAGATCGCCCAATTCGGTCTGAACGTCAATCATGACAACGGCTCCAATTCCGGATAACGAATCCGCTCGTGTAGTAAACCGGAGAACGTAACGAGAAAACTGCGTTCAATCTTGTTGATTTCCTCGAGGGTCAGCGGGCTCTGCTTGAGCTGGCCTTCGTCCATCTTGCCCTGCACGATGCGGCGCACCATCTCCGCAACCTCGTCCCGCGTTGGCTCGCTGAGCGAGCGTACCGCCGCCTCGCAGCTATCCGCGAGCATGACAATCGCGCTTTCCTTGGAACTCGGCAGGCCGCCCGAATAACGGAACAGCCGCTCGATCACCGGCTCGCCGTCCTGCGTTTGCAGTTGTTTCGCCTTATGATAGAAGTACACAACCAGCGTCGTGCCGTGGTGTTCGTTGGCGATCTTGCGGATTTCGGACGGCATGCGGTAGCGGGACAGATACGCCTCCGCGTCCTTCTGATGTGCAATGATGTACCCTGCGCTCTCCTCGGGCGAAAGCGTGTCGTGAATGTTGTGCCCGTTCTGATTCTCGCGGAAATACTGCGGACGGCGCAGCTTGCCAACGTCGTGGTACATGGCCCCCGTTCGCGCGAGCAGCGTGTTTGCGCCGATGGCCTCCGCCGCGCCCTCCGCGAGGGAAGCGGTCATCATGCTGTGGTGATAGGTGCCCGGTGCGGCCGTCATCATCTTCTTGAGCAGCGGATGGTTCGTGTTTGCCAGCTCGTGCAATCTCGCCGGGGTAATGATGTCGAACATGGTTTCCCACATGCTGAGTGTACCGACACAGAACACGGAAAGAATCAGCGCCGCCGCCATCATGAGGCTGGCGTAGATGAGCGAACTGCTCCACTGGTACTCCAGAATCACGCCGCCGGAAATCACGATTGCCGCGCCCGCGACGCCGCCGAGCATGCCCGCGGCAATCAGCGCGCCGCGCTTCTGCTGGCGTTCCGCCGTCAGAATCGTGACCTGGCCCATCACGAGCATCGCCGCCATGGCGAGAATGGAATCCGAGCCAAACATCGTGGCTCCGCTGCCACCGGTCAGCAGCGCGAACGCCATTGCCAGCACGACGTTTAGAATCTCCGCGACCTTTCGAGGCAGCAGCAAGCTCGCGAGCAAAATGGCGAATACGGTCGGCGTTATGCGTGGGTCAATCACGTAACAAACCCATTCGAGGAAAAGTGAGACTATTAGGATCAGCCCCAGAATCGTCATCTTTTTACTGGAGGTGAAGGTCTCCTTCTCAAACATGGCTAAATAGACAAATAACAGTCCGAAAATGCAAAACAGATACCCGATGACGCCCGGCGTGAGGTGGCTTGTCGCCTCCGCGCCCTTGACGAGGTCGAGCGAAAGCAGCGTGTTCATCTTTTCTTCCGTTACCACCTGGCCTTGCTCCACGATGGTTGACCCGCGCGCAATGTAGACGGGTTCCACCTCGGCGGCGGCCTGCTCCTGCGCACGCGCGGTCTCTACGTCGTTGACCACGTTCGTCGGCATCAGATATGCGTCGTACACCGTTTCGCCAAGCGCCTTGAGCCAGACGGACAGCGAGGAAATCTTGAGTTCTCGGTTGATGGTTGCGAGAACCTTGTCGCGCTCGCTTTCGGAAACGCCTTCGCGCAGTTTCGTTTCGAGCGTGGTCATGACGAGCTGCTGCAGCTTGTCAATCTCCGCCGAATCCGTGTCCAGCAGCGCGTAGCCAAGCGAGGTATCCGATATCTTTACGGGCAGGTTCACGAGCATGGCCAACAGCTCGCTCGCGGGAATCACGTCCTGCCAGCTGCGGTCGTCGTCGTCCGCATAGGTTTTTCCGTCTACGCCGGTCTTGGTTGGCGCGGTGGTCGTGCGAATTTCCGCTGCCGCGTTTCGAAAACTGGCCAGTGCGGAAAAGAAGCTCTGTGCGCCGGAAATCAGCGTATCCGCGAGTTCGTTGTCCACCGCATAGACCGCGCTCACCTTGTTGCGCGCGGCCTGCCGGAGGGCTTCCGTAATGGCGCTGTCTTCGACCATTCGCGGCGCGGTAATTGCTTCCTTCGCTGCGTTTCCAACGGAAACTTCATAACGCTTGGGCGTCAGCGAAGTCAGAGTGACCACACAGGCTAGACCGAACGCCAGCGCCAGAACAATTGCGCCATAGGCGCGACTGCCCGGCTGGACAACGGTCTTCTTTCTTTTTGTTTGCGTTGTATTTTGCGTAACAGACACGATTTGCCGTCCTCGTTTCCAAGACTCGCCTCAAAGGGCGGCCATTGCGTTCAGGCGCGTTTCGGCTTTTCAAAGCGCTCATACGCGCAGATGATGCGTTGAACCAGTTCATGACGCACAACGTCCTTATGCGTCAGATTGATGATTTTAATCCCCTCCACGTTTTCGAGCACCCGAACCGCCTGCACAAGCCCGCTCGTCTTCTCGCGCGGCAGGTCAATTTGGGTAACGTCGCCGGTGACCACCACGCGGGAACCTTCGCCGATTCTGGTGAGAAACATCTTCATCTGCTCGGTGGAGCAGTTCTGCGCCTCGTCCAGAATGATGTAGGCACCGTTGAGCGTCCGTCCGCGCATGTACGCCAGAGGAGCGACCTCAATTGCCCCGCGATCGTAGAGCGCGCGATAGGTCTCAAGGCCGAGAAACTCCTGCATCGCGTCGTAAAGCGGACGCAGGTATGGGTCGACCTTGCTTTGCAGGTCGCCGGGCAGAAAGCCGAGCTTCTCGCCCGCCTCCACGGCAGGCCGCGTGAGAATGATCCGTTCGACCTCTTTGTTCTTAAACGCCTGCACCGCCATGGCGACGGCGAGATAAGTTTTACCCGTTCCGGCGGGGCCAATGCCAAAGACCAACTCAAATTCCTTGAGCGCCTGTACGTATCGTTTTTGACCGAGCGTTTTGCACTTGATCTGGCGGCCCTTGTTCGTAATGGCGATGACGTCCCCCATGATCTTTTCGATCATGTCCGCATTGCCCTCTTTGGCAAGGTCTACCGCGTAGCGAATCCGGCTGCGGTTGATCTTTTCCCCGCGTCGCTGCATTTCCAGCATCTTGACGATGACGAGCTTGGCGATTTCGGCGCCTTCTGCTTCACCTGTTATGCGAACGCCCTCGGAATCCGCGTGGATGTGCGCGCCCGTTTCTTCTTCCAGCACGCCAATGTTCTCGTCGAACACGCCGAACAGCCCCAGCAATTCGTCTACGTTCTCCAGCGGGATGGATAGCATCACCCGCTCCGTTTCCTGCGTCAAACAGCGTTCTCCTTTTCTTGCCAACCGAAGGATTATCCTCGATCAAAATCCGTTTGATCGACAGGATCCATCTTCTATTCTTATTGGCGATTATAACATATGCACCCGGAAAATGCCACGACCGCGGGCGTTTGACGCGCATTTTACAGGTCATTCACAAAAATACCCGCCGAATTGCTCCAGCGGGTCAAGTGCGCGTTTTCTCGTTTCAGCTTTCCAGTTCGACCGGTTCTTCCGCCGCGTGTTCCGGTTGCTTGAGTCCCATGCGCTCCAGAAAATAGGACGCAACGAATCCAACCGCAACCGCGAGAATGCTCAACAGCGCCTCACCAACGCTGGCAAACGCCGTCGGAATAATGGGAATTGTCGAGGCGATGACAAACCCGATGACGCAGAAGAACGCAACGCCATAGTGACGCTCAAAGAGCATATTCACAAGCCGCGCGAGCAGCAGCACCGTGCCGAGGATTCCGATGGCAAACGGTATGAGAACCTGAAAGTTCATCGTAGCGATACCTTCCGACATGGGCTGATACAGCCCCAGAAACAGCAGCGTGGACGAAGAGCTCATGCCGGGAATGATCAGGCTGAATCCCCAGAGCACGCCGCAGAAGATATACCAGCCAAACGACGGCGTCACCGTGGTCTGCGTGCTGAATTTGAGCGTGTAGAAGAACGCAAGCAGCACGGCGGTGCTGATGATGAGCGCAACCCACATTGGCTTGGTACGGCCGTTCTTGCTGCCTTCTTTAAACAGCGACGGGAACGTGCCGAGAATCAGGCCGATAAACAGGCTGACGACGACCGTTGCGTTGATGGAGAGTACCTTGGCAATCGCGCCCGCGAGCCCGAGAAAGCCAATTGCCCAGCCGAGGGTAATCGGAATGAACATCTTCCAATATAGTTTGACGTTCTGAAACGGCTTTGCGAGCACCGCCATCATTGGCTGATAGATGCCAAACGCGACGGCGAGCACGCCGCCGGAGATGCCGGGCAGAATTGCGCCCGCGCCGATCACCGCGCCCTGTATGACGCGAATGAGAAATACTTTTAGCTGATGTAGTCCAAGAGTCTTTTGTTCCTGCATTCGTCCTGTTCTCTTTCCGCTTGTTACACACTTCTTTTTATGAAACACGTTTATTATATGCGCAATCCTGTTTCATCACAACATAATATGCGATCGTTTACATTTTGTCTCAAATAAGAGTTGGCAAGCGTTTCACTACCTCAATCGATCTCTCACCACAAAACAATAAGAAACCCGTCGAAACCATCGTCATCTTGCAAGAAAAAGCGCGCATATGATATAATGCGTTGATTTAAACAATGGGGAGATTTGGATTTGTTTACTGCAAACGGAAATTACGCGAAGCTCCACGGAAGTTACCTGTTCTACGAAGTCGGAAAGCGCGCGGCCGCTTTTGCCAAGGAACACCCCGAAGCGCAGTTGATCCGCATGGGCATTGGCGACGTCACGCGCCCGCTCGTGCCCGCCGTCGTCGAAGCCATGCACAAAGCGGTGGACGATATGTCCCGCGCGGAAACCTTCCACGGCTATGGCCCGGACTTTGGCTACGATTTTCTTCGCGAAGCGATTCTCCGGCGGGACTACACCGCCCGCGGCGTTTCGCTCGATCTCGACGAAATCTTCGTTTCCGACGGCGCGAAGTGCGACGTTGGCAACATTCAGGAACTCTTCTCGCAGGACTGCGTCGTCGCCGTGACCGACCCGGTCTACCCCGTCTATGTTGATACCAACGTCATGAGCGGACGCGGCGGCTCGTACAGTGAGCAAAAAGGCGGCTACGAGAACATCGTCTACCTGCCCGGCTCCGAGGAAAACGGCTTTGTCGCCGGATTGCCCAAGGAGCGCGTGGACGTCATGTACCTCTGTTTTCCGAACAATCCCACCGGCGTGACCCTCACCAAGGAACAGCTCAAGGTCTACGTGGATTATGCCCGCGCGAACCGGACGTTGATTCTCTACGACTCCGCCTATGAGTCCTACATCTCCGAAGCGAACATTCCGCATAGCATCTACGAGGTCGAGGGCGCGAAGGAATGCGCCATCGAGGTTCGTTCCATGTCCAAGACCGCGGGCTTTACCGGCACACGCTGCGCCTACACCGTCGTTCCCAAGCAGCTTGTGTATCCGGATAGCCTTGGCAACGAAGTACGCCTGCGCGACCTCTGGGCGCGCCGCGTGTCCACCAAGTTCAACGGCGTTTCCTACATCACCCAGCGCGGCGCGGAAGCAGCCTACAGTGAGGAAGGCAACCGCCAGATCATGGACGTTGTCGCGGATTATATGGAAAACGCCCGCATCATTCGCGAAGGTCTGCAAAAGGCCGGTTACACCGTCTTTGGCGGCATCAATGCGCCATACATCTGGCTCAAGGTTCCGCATGGCGACAGCTGGCGTTTCTACGATGAACTGCTTCGAAACTACCATATCATCGGCACCCCCGGCGAGGGCTTTGGCGCGGCAGGCGAAGGATTCTTCCGCATGACCGCGTTTGCCACCCGCGAGAATACGATCAAAGCAATGGAGCGCATTCAGAAGGGCTCGGTATGACGAAGATCATCGCGTTTGAAGGGATTGACGGAACGGGAAAAACCGTCCAGCTCCAGCGGCTTTTCGACCGGCTCGTCGCCGAGGGAAAGTTCCGCGTGGAGACGGTTTCGTTTCCCATGTACGATACCTTCTTTGGCGCGGAGTGCGGGCGGTTGCTTTCCGGCAGCGGCGGCGTGCGCGCCAACGAGGTGGATCAGCGGAGCATGGCGCTCTGGTACGCGCTCGACCGGTTTGAGGCATTCCGGGAACGCGATCTTTCGAGCACGGACGTGCTGCTCATCAATCGCTATGTGCTCAGCAACGCCGTCTATCAGTCCGTTCGCGAACGCGACCTCGGCAAGCCCGACCTGCTCGATTTTGTGCTGGAACTGGAATACGAGCACTTTCGCATTCCGAAGGCGGACGCGCACATCGTGCTGGATATGAATCCGGAGCAGGCCTACGAAAACGTCGGAAAAAAGGGATTTCGGGAATACGTTGGCGATCAGCCGGATATCTACGAAGCCCTGCCGGATATTCAAAAGCGCGCGCGGCAAAAGTACATTGACTACTCGCAGCGCATGGCAGGCATCCATATCATTCCCTGCATGGAGCAGAATCGGCTCAAGAGCATAGCGGACATCGGCAAACTCGTGGATGCAGTAGTGGATCGCGTACTTGAATAAGCAGAATCCAAATCATGTAATCGGATCAAAAGCATTTTCGGATCTCTCATTTCGGAAATGCTCGAAGATATTAATTAGGAGGTAAAATAGCATGCGTAAAATTGGTATTCTCACGGGCGGCGGAGACTGCCCGGGTCTCAACGCGGTTATCCGCGGCGTCGTCGAGGAATGCGCGGCGGCGGGCATCGAAGTCTACGGCTTTTCCGCTGGCTGGCGCGGCGCGCTGACCGGTGAAGGCCGCTGGCTGAGCCTCAAGGACGTGGAAGGTCTTCAGACCAAGGGCGGCACGATTCTCGAAAGTAGCCGTACCAACGTCATGAAGGAAGAAAACGGCCCCGAGCGCGTTCGTAAGACGCTGGAGAGCCTTGGCCTCGAAGGCATGGTTGCCATCGGCGGCGACGACACCCTCGGCGTTGCCAACAAGCTCACGAAGATGGGCATGAAGATGATCGGCGTGCCGAAGACGATTGACAACGATCTCTCCTGCACGGACTACACCTTTGGTTTTGACACCGCGAGCAATATCGCGATGGAATGCATCGACCGTCTGCACACGACCGCGGCGAGCCACGCGCGCTGCTTCGTCGTCGAGTGCATGGGCCGTCACACCGGCTGGATCGCCGTTCAGGCGGGTCTTGCGGCGGACGCGAACCTCATTCTGATTCCGGAATTCCCCAAGACGTTTGACGAGGTCATGCAGGTGATCCGCTCCCGCTACATCAAGGGACAGCGCCACACGATCATTGCCGTTGCGGAAGGTTTTGAGCTCAAGGGCGAAGTGGAAGAAAGCGTTGGCTTGGATGCGTTTGGCAACAAGCTGCTGCTCGAAAAAGAGATTGCCAAGACGCTCGCGGAGCGCATTGAGAAGGCCATGCGCGCGGATGCCTCGCTCGACGAGAAGCGCAAGTACTTCGAGTGCCGCTCGGTCGTGCTCGGTCACATCCAGCGCGGCGGCTCCCCCTCCTGCTTCGACCGCGTACTTGGTACGCGCCTCGGCTTCAAGGCGGGCGAACTCGTCGTCAACTCGCTGTACGGCAACATGGTTGCGCTGCAGGGCACGTCCATCGTAACCGCCGACCTCGACAAGGCCGTTACCGAACGCAAGGAAGTGGACTGGGACTTCTACAAGTCCGTCTCCATTCTCTTCAAGTAAGCAAAACAAGAAGAAACGGGCGGGGATTTCCCCGTCCGTTTTTTATGTCAATTTATCGGATATATATCTTCTTCCCCGCGCTCCAAAGGATTCTTCCGTCTGCTTTTTTAGCTCATAGAGTAATAGCTGTTCCATATGCCGCGGCAACTCGGAAACCACGGTTCCATCCGGATCGATCACCGCCGTTGGTGCGGTTTGACTTGCAACGCTGCTGTTTACGCTAAGAACTGGAAATACGTTCTCAACTGCGCGTGTTCTCAAATGGGACTTGATCAAGTCGTATCGCTCCATCGAGTCCTCTTCCGAAGTGTCGCAGAACAGCACGACGGCGCAATCTGTTTTCTTTCGATACAGCTCGCGAAAATACTCTGGAAAACGCACTTCAAAGCAAATTCGAACGCCAATGCGAAACCCGTCGATCTCGAAAACGCCATCCTCCATATCTCCGGGAGAGAAATTGTCCGCATCCCAACCCCAAAGCGCTCTTTTTCGATAAATCACATGTGCTTTTTGACCGGGCTTAGCCAGAACGGCGTTGTTGTAATACTTTCCTTCCAAAAACTCTGCCGTACCAGCGACTATACTTAGCGCGTATTCTGTTGCCAACCGCTCCAATTCGCCGAGCACATGTTCCGCTTCCTGAAAATCGATCATTTGAATCGTGTGTGGATCGGCTTTCGGATATCCGGTCAATGCGCACTCGGGCAGCAACAAAAGCTCGACGTCTTGTTGAGCCGCCTCGATTACCGCCGCTCTTATGCGCGTCATATTCTCAATTGGATGATCGGTCATCACAAACTGAAAAAGGCCAACTTTCATTGTTCTTACCCAATTCTCATGATAATTCCCGTTCCAGCACGCGCTTAAACTGCGTTTCGTAGAGCTCGCGGTAAACGCCGCCGCGCTCGAGCAGTTCCTCGTGCGTCCCCTCTTCCTGCACCACCCCGTTTTGGAGCACAAGAATCCGATCCGCCGCAAGCACGGTCGAAAGCCGGTGCGCAATCACGATGCTGGTTCGCCCCTTCATCACGGCTTCCAGCGCGTTTTGAATCGCGTTTTCCGAAATGGAGTCCAACGAGCTAGTCGCCTCGTCCAGCACGAGAATCTTCGGGTCCTTCAGCACCACGCGCGCGAGCGACAGCCGCTGTTTCTCCCCACCGGATAGTTTGAGTCCGCGATTGCCGACCATAGAGTCGTAACCCGCTTCCTGCGCGGCAATGAACTCGTGAATGTTCGCGACGGCACAGGCGCGCTCCAGCTCTTCCTGCGTCGCGTCCGGTTTGGCATAGAGCAGATTCTCGCGGATGGTTCCGTTGAATAGATAAGCGTCCTGCGTGACCACGCCGATGTTTTGCCGAAGGTAGGTTAAATCAAAATCCCGAACATCGGTGCCGGAGATCGTCACCTTTCCCGAACTTGCGTCGTAGAGCCGTAGCAGCAGGTTTACAACGGTGGACTTGCCCGCGCCGGACGCGCCGACAATCGCGACCATGCTGCCAGATGGAATGGTAAACGAAATATCTTTCAGGATCGGTTCCTTCTGCTCGTAGGCAAAGGAAACGTGCTCATAGCAAATCTGCGGATTCGACAGATCGGGCTTTGCCGCGTTCGGCTTGCTCTTGATCGTTATCTCCTTATCGTAATAATCGAAAATACGTGTAAAGAGCGCGAGCGAACGCGTAAAATCGACGCCGATGTTCAGCAGCGAACTGACCGGCCCGTACAGCCGGTTCACGAGCGCAATCATCGCCGTAATGGTACCAATCGTCAGTATCGGGTCTTTTTGCGCGATGATCAGCCAGCCGCCCGCAAAATAGATCAGCAGCGGCCCAATCTGCGCAAAGGTGCCAATCAGCATGATAAACCATTTTCCGCTGCGCAGTTCCTTGAGCGTCAGTTTTGTCACGCGCTCATTTACACTTACGAATCGATCGTACTCGGATTTCTCGCGCGTAAAGAGCTTCATCAGCATCGAGCCGGACACGCTCAGCGTCTCCGTGATCAGTTGATTCAGATTGTCGCGCTCCCCCTGCGCCTCGGACAGAATCTGCCAGCGTACTTTTCCGGCACGTCGGGCGGGAATCAGCGTCAAGGGAACCATTGCGATGCCGACCAGCGCCATCTTCCAGTTCAGCGAGAACAGCGCAACCAACGTCGCAATCAACGTCGCTACGCTGGAAACCGACGTTGTCAGCGTGTTCGTAATCACGCTGCCTACGCCGCTGATGTCGTTGTCCATGCGCGTGAGGATGTCTCCCTGCTTCTCGTTCGTGTAGAACGAGTGCGGCATTTGTTGCAGATGCTCGTACATCTGGTTTTGCATGTCGAAGATGATGCGTTGCGAAATCCAGGAGTTGATGTAGCTTTGCAGTACGACAATCGCCTGAGAGCCGATCAACGTAACCAGCGCAAGCAGCAGCAGCCGAATCAGCAGCGCCATGTTCTTTCCAACCAGCGCTTCGTCCACAATGCGCCCCGTAATCAGAGACGGAAACAAGCCGATGACCGCGCTGATCAAAATCGCGAAGAACACGAACAAGAACTGCATGCGATACGGCTTTAAATAAGCCAGAATACGAAGCAGCAATTCTTTCGTTACTTTCGGTCGGTTTTGCTTTTCTTCTTCCGTCAAATAGCTGCGCGGGCCGCCCATGCCGCGGCCCATTCCGAATGCCATTTCCTTATCCTTCTTCTGCCCTACAATGTGTTATAAGCTCATTCGCCTTGCAGCCGCTTGACCCGCTGCGCAACGGCTTTGCCCGTGGGTGTGGTTGCGAGTCCGCCGCGCGCCGTCTCGCGGTATTCGACGCGGATGTCCTTACCAACCGCGTACATCGCCGCAACGACCTCGTCAAACGGAATCAGGCTCGTAACGCCAGCCAGCGCCAGATCGGCGCAGAGCATGGCGTTCACCGCGCCAAGCGCGTTTCGTTTGATGCAGGGGCATTCCACGAGTCCGGCAACCGGGTCGCAGATGAGTCCCATGACGTTCTTCATCGCCATTGCCGCTGCGTCCAGCGCCTGCACCGGCGCGCCGCCGCTGATTTCCACGAGCGCCGCCGCCGTCATGCTTGCGGCGACGCCCGTTTCCGCCTGACAGCCGCCGCCCGCGCCGCTGATGGTCGCGTTCTTCGCAAAAATCAGGCCGATTGCGCCCGCCGTGAAGAGCCCCTCCACCAGCGTTTCATCCGACCAGCCGCGCTGACGCGCGCTTTCGATGAGCGCGCCCGCGAGAATGCCGCTCGCGCCCGCCGTCGGCGCCGCGACGATACGCCCCATGGAGGCGTTCACCTCGACGACCGCCATGGCGGAAGCTGCCGCGCGGCAGGCGGTGTAGCCCGAAAACGGATTGTGCTTTCCATATTTAAACAGTCGCATCGCCTCGCCGCCGGAAAGGCCGCTGACGGATTCTACCTTCTCGTTTAATCCGCGTTCCACAGACGCACGCATCACGTCGAGATTGAGCTTCATCTCCGCGAGAATCTCTTCTCGCGTGCGCTCGCTCTGCTTCTCCTCGCGGCGAATCATCGCCTCGAAGATGGGGATATCGTTCTCCTGACAATAGCGGCGAAGGGATTCGCCGTTGACAAACGCTTCCGATAACAACATGGCTCGTTCCCTCCTCACACCGCAAACAGTTTGTTGATGCCGCCGCAGAGCCGCCGAATCATCGCTTGCATGTCCGACGTGACCGGTTGATCGGTCTCAATCGTCATATAGGCGTCCTCGCCCTTGCCGTGGCGAAACACGCGCATGAACGCGATGTTTACGTTGAGCTGCGCGAGCACATGCGACACCTCGGCAATGACGCCCGGCTGGTCGTTGTGCTGAATGATCAGCGTCGGATATTCGCCGGAGAACTCGACCTCAAGGCCGTTGATTTCGGAGATGCGGATGTTTCCGCCGCCGACCGACTCGCCGACGACCTCCGTCTCCTGCCCGTTTGCGCCGGTAATCACGATACGCGCGGTGTTTGGGTGCTTCGCCGGCTCGTCCGAAAACTCCACCGAAATCAGAACGCCCTGCTCACGCGCGACGGCGTAGGCTTCCTTAATACGGACGTCGTCCGGCTCCATGCCAAGTACGCCAGCAACCAGCGCTTTGTCCGTTCCGTGCCCTTTGCCGGTTTCGGCAAACGAGCCGTAGAGCGTAAACGCCGCCTGCGCGACGTCCTGCCCGGCGATTTGCCGCGCAATGTGCGCGAGCCGAACCGCGCCCGCCGTATGCGAGCTGGAAGGCCCGGTCATGCGCGGGCCGATGATATCGAACACCGAATAATCTTCCATAGCAATCTCGCTCCAACAAAAGTTTGTTTGCTGCAATTCTACCGAAAATGAAAAACGACCGGCGCAATGGTTTTCACGCGCCGGTCAAGACTTTGCCGCGCACCCGTTCTTTGACAAACACATCTCCGGGCGACGCTCCGACAGGTTGCTCCTTTCAGGCTACTCCGCGGCACATCGCAAGTTCCGCTGAATGCTGCTTCCGTCAGGACCTGACATGGTTCACGGTCTGCAATTGCACGGGACCCGACGCTCAACGCTCCTTATCGGGATCCGACCCCACAGACGCTTGCCGGGGAACGGGATTTCCACCCTGCTATAGCGGATTGCAGGTACAGGGCACCGCTAACTCCCCGCTTAGCGCGGCAAACTGAATTTCTGTTGTTATTGTACCATGCCGGGCAAACGAAAGTAAATTGGATTTTCCGGTTCCGTTTGAACGGCATGCGACAAGATTGTAAACGTTATGGCGTGCGTAAACGGTTCAGCGCATATTCTGCCGCGACGCGAACGCCCTCGCGAGGATCGCTCGTTAACGGCTCGATCAGCGGAATCAGGTCGGTCCGGTTCTGCTTTGCCGCGACCACGCAGGCATGCTGAATCATTCGCCCCTGCTTATTGAGGTTTTTGCCGACGATTTCGAGCGCGGGCCTGACGTTGCCTTGTAGAATCTCTTCCAGCCGAAACGCATCCGGCATTTCGCTGATTGGTTCGATGCCGAAATTATAAGGACAGACTCTCTGGCAGAGCTCGCACCCCAGCACACAGGTCAGCGCGTCCATCACCCAGTCCTCCATCGGATCGCCGCCCATATACGCCCGCGCACACGCTTGAAAATCGTATCCAGCATCGGAAATCGCCTTGCTGGGGCAGATTCTCTCGCAGGCATGGCAACCGACGCAACGTACGGGCTCCGGCTCCTTGACCGGCGTATAGATCGGTTCCGGCAGTTCGACCAAAAGCGTTTGAACGGAATACCGCGTGCCGAACCCCGGCAGGTAGGTCAGCCCGTTCTTGAGCGGGGAACCCACACCATTTCGCAGAAGCATCTCGCGCACCGGAACCTCCGCGCGCTCGGCGCGTACGCCCAGCGTTCGGAGCTTTCGCATCAGTGCGCCCGATGCGTGATAGGATGCGTTGCTGGACGGGTAATTCCCCGAAACGGGGATATCGTCCGTATATGGCTGGTAGGGATAGATCAGCGCGAGCAGCGCGTTTGCCCAGGGTGTGTCCGCGCCGACGTCAATTGTCAGATCGCGTCCGGCGGAATGCAAAGCGCCGCCCTGTAAGCGGCGCTCGTAAAAGCAGAATGGTTCTACCGAAAACACGAAGCACTGCGAAAAACCGTGTTCCTGCGCAAGCTTCTGAATATCCATGGTCAATCGCCTCTGTCTACGAGATTTCGATGATTCTACCATGAATTTTTGATTTTTGAAAGCATTAACCTTCTTTTTGCTGCTGAAGCATCTCTTTGGTCTTCATCAGCCGCGTCAGATTTCCGCGTTCGTTCTCTTCGAGCTTCATCTGGATGCGGCGAATCGTCTCCGTGAACTGCGGAATCATCACGTACTCCAGCGCGTTGACGCGGCGGCGTGTCTTCTCGATTTCGTCCGCCAGTCTGCCACAGATCTTTTCAATCTCCGCGAGCTGAACGAGCAGCGGCAATACTTCGGCGAGCAGCTGTACAGAAAGGTCGAGATCCGCGCTCGTCGTCGCAAACCCGTAGGGATAGGTGAACCCATCCTGTGTCTGAATGCCAAGCTGCGGCACCTGAATCGAGAGCACGTGCTGAATCCCGGCGGAAACCTCCGCCGCGCGCGCGGGATAAATCAGCGCTTCTTCGACCTCGGCGTTGCTCATGGAAGCGCGCGCGAGCACAAAGCTCTTCATTGCGCGGGAGAGTTTTTCCTCCACCTCCTCGCGCAAAACCTTGTTCTTACGAGCATACTCAATGAAGCGGCGAACGAGCTCGTCCCGCTTGTCCTTCATCATTTTGTGCCCGCGGACGGCAACCTTCTTGCGTTTCTTGAGGTTGCTCAGCTCCATGCGGGTGGGCTTTACCTGGATCGCGGCCATCGGCTACGCCTCCTTGGGGTAATATTGTTCGATGAACACGTCCTTGATGCGCTTAAGCTCCGACTTCGGCAGAATGCCCAGCAGCTTCCAGCCGAGGTTGAGCGTTTCTTCAATCGTTCGGTTCGTAAAGTAGCCCTGCGAAACATACTCCGCTTCAAACGCGTCCGCAAACTTTGCGTAGAGCTTGTCCGTGTCGGAGAGCGCCGCGTCGCCGAGGATGACCGCGAGTTCCTTGGCGTCCTTGCCGCGCGAATACGCGGAGAAGAGCTGGTTCATCGTGTCCGCGTGATCCTCGCGGGTCTTTCCCTTGCCGGTGCCCTTGTCCTTCAGACGC
>JAYFPQ010000127.1:0-21346 GCA_034927595.1 Christensenella sp. | reverse complement strand
ACGATGGCATCATACCGCTAGTCTATCCATCTGGGGGCGGACTGTCAATGACCGTTCTTCTGTTTCGAGGATTGCGCCGCCCAAACGGGGCAAAAACGGGCGTTTGCGCGCCTGGAGCAGGGTGAGGGGAAACGAAATGATTTGTAAACTTCCTGTGCACCGTTTCAAAACGCGGCGGGCGGTGTGCTATAATCGATTCGTTGAGGCCGCTCGATTGTGTGGCAATCGTCAACAAGGCCGAAGATCACGCGCCGCGAACAGAACCGGAACCCAATCAAAATCGGGGGAGACTGCCATGCCAAACAAAGAGTTGCGCTGCCAGACCAGCGTCCGCATCTATGGCGAAGAAAAGTGCTTTGGCCCCGGCGTTGCGGAGCTACTGGAGCGCGTGGATCAGCTTCGATCCCTGCGCAAGGCGACGATTGAGATGGACATGGCCTACAGCAAGGCCTGGCGCATTGTGAAAACCGCGGAGACGAACCTCGGTTTTCCGCTGCTCAAGTCCGTCACCGGCGGCAAGGGCGGCGGCGGCGCGGAGCTCACCGAGGACGCGAAGAAATTCCTGTCCGCCTACCGGCGGCTGGAGCGGTCCGTTCGTCAGTTTGCGGACGAGGCGTTTGTCGAGATCATGGGCGGCTGAACTTCTGCCCGCATCGATGAAAGACGAAGCGAGTTGCTATTCCGTTAAAGATTGAAATATTGGGTGGCTGAGCGATCCTGCTCTATAAAAACCTTACGTTAGGAGTATTTCGAAACCATGCAGTTTACAAAGGTACACGGACTCGGAAACGACTTTATCGTATTGGACGGGCGCGGCGAAGACCGCGACTATATCGCGTTGGCAAAGAAACTCTGCCACCGGCAGACCGGCATCGGCGCGGACGGTTTATTGATCATCCTGCCGAGCGACAAGGCGGACGTCCGCATGCGGATCGTGAATTCGGACGGTAGCGAAGCTGAGATGTGCGGAAACGGCATCCGCTGCTTCGCCAAATACGTCTACGAGCGCGGCATTGTGCCAAAGACCGAGTTCGGCGTGGAAACCCTCGCGGGCGTCATGCGCCCGAAGATCGTACTCAAGGACGGCAAGGTCACCGGCGTTACGGTCGACATGGGCGAGCCGTATCTGGAGTGCGCGGAGATTCCGGTCGTCGGCGAGGGGCGCTGCGTTGGCCGCGAGCTGACGGTGCAGGGCAAAACGCTGCAATACACCACCGTGCTCGTTGGCGTTCCGCACACGACGATCTATGTGGACGACCCGACGGACAAGCAGTGGATGGCGCTGGGCTGGGATATTGAGCACGCGAGCGTATTTCCCCGGCGCACGAACGTGAACTTTGCGCACGTGGTGGACGACCACACGGTCATCGTTCGCACCTTCGAGCGCGGCTGCGGGCCGACGCTTGCCTGCGGAACGGGCGCCTGCTCCGTTGCGGTCGCGAGCTTTCTCAACGGATTTACCGGGCGCAGCGTGGACATTCAAATCGAGCTGGGCACGTTGCACATCGATTGGGCGGAGGACAACCATGTCTACATGACCGGCCCCGCCGAGCTCGTTTACGACGGGGAGATTAACGCCTAACATCTGCAAAAAACACCGAGCGGGGAAAGCCCCGCTCTTTTTTATATGCAGGCAAACTGAAAATCGAACCAGTTATGCAGAAGCACGAGGAACCATTGTCTTTGAATCCCTTTTGTGGTACGCTGTTGCAGACGGTCAATTGACCGAACAGGCTTATCTTTTTTGCGTTCTTACAATTCTATTCGGATGGGAGCAATGGCGTAAATGGAACAGATAACCGCAGGCGAGGCGGCTCCGCTGGACGAAAAATCCTCCGCGGAAGCGCTCCGGAAAAAGACGTTCAACCGAAACAAATGGTACTTCTCCATCAGCGGCATCGGCCGCGACATGAGCTACTCGCTGATTGACTCGTTCCTATTAATCTACATTCAGTTCGGCGTCTCCCTGACGCTCGCGCAGTTTACGACGCTGAGCCTGATCATCGGCGTTGGCGGGCGCGTTTGGGACGCAATGAACGACCCGCTCATGGGCGCGGTCATCGAAGGGTCGCACTTCAAGAGCGGCAAGTTCCGCCCGTGGATTTTGCTGGGCGCAATCCTCTGCGGCCTGGTCATCATTACGATGTTCAACGTGCAGAGCATTCCCGGCTGGCGGTTCGTCGTGTTTATGACGGTCATGTATCTGCTCTGGGAATCGACGTTTACGATGAACGACATCGGCTACTGGGCCATGCTGCCGAGTCTTTCGAGCGTCAAGGAAGAGCGAAACTCGATTACCACGCTCACGGTGCTCTTCGCGGGCGTCGGCGCGATTCTCGCGCAGGGCCTGATCCCGCAGGTGACGGTCGGCGACATGCGCGCGGGCTATCGGCTGGTGGGCGTCATCGTCGGCGTTACGTTCATCGCTTTCCAGGCACTGCTGTTCTTTACGGTAAAAGAGCCGCCGCGCCGCAAGGTCGAACAGACCGAACCCATTTCGCTCAAGAAGATGTGGAAGACCATCGTCCGCAACGACCAGGTGCTCTGGATGACGCTCTCGATGCTCTTTTATAACATTGGCAGCACGATGCTCATCGCGCTTGCCGCGAACCTCATCTATTTGGAGCTTGGCTACAACGGCACGCTCTACTTCTACATCGTCGTCGCCTATGGCGTGACCATGGTTGCGGTCAACGCGCTGTATCCGTGGCTGGCCAACAAGCTGGGCAGAAAGCGGCTCCAGAACACGAGCATCCTCACCGCGTCCATCGGCTACCTTGCGATTGCGGCAATGGGCTGGACGCCGGTATTTCCGTTTAACATTGCGCTGTTGTGCGTGTTCGCCGTGCTCGTTTCCGGCGGGCAGGCGCTCTTCTACATGACCTGCATCATCAACATGGCCAACTGCGTGGAGTACAACGACTATAAGCACGGCGAGCGCAACGAGGCGGTTGTTTCGACGCTCCGCCCGTTTATGGCGAAGTTCGCCGCCGCAATGCATACGTTGATCGTCACGCTCGTGCTCGCGGTCTCCGGCACGTTCCTGCTCAGCCAGTCGATCAGCACGCTGGAAACGCAGCGCGACTTTTTCGACAAGAAGGACGTCGCCGCGCAGCAGCACTACATTCAGCAGATTCAAAGCTATCTGCCGGAATATGAGGGCCTGACCAGCGGCACCGAGGAGTACAAAGCCGTCGCGGCCAAGGTGGAAGCGAAGATCGAGGCCGACAGCGCCATGAGCACCTACCAGATCGACACGGAGTATGTGCCCGCGCTGAAGGAAGCAATGATCGTAGAGACCGGCGCGGACGGGGAGACGAAGGAACTCGGCCGGCTCGGCTCGTTCGACACGGCGAGCATGACGCCCGGCGGGGAGTATGCGCTCAAGATTGACGATCTCAAGAGCGGTGAGGAGAGCGCGGCGAACCTGAGCTTCCGCGACCAGAGCACGCTGACGATGCGCATCTGGGTGCGCATGGCGATGACGATACTGCCGATTATTCTGCTGCTGCTCGCGCTGTATACCCAGCGCAAGAAGTTCATCATCGACGAGGACTACTACGATAAGATGATGGAAGAAATCAACGGTCGCGGATAATTGGCTAGCGCAAACCCTTCAAACTTGAACGGACAGCAACTGCCGTTTTAGGAGCACCAAACAAAAGAAGAGCTTTCCGTTCGCGGCTCCAACGCGGGCGGAAAACACAAAACGCGCCGGGCGACCGGCGCGTTTCGTGTATCGATTAAATTCACCATCGTGAAATTAGCAACGTGGTTGTTGTCTTCGTATAGGAGCATACAGTGAAAACTCGATTTTAATATCTTTTACACTTCAATTTCTTATGACATTGCCATCTGTAGGCTACTATTCTTGAACTAGGGAGCAAAGCTCTTCTCCTATGGCTTTTTGAAGTCGAATAGGGTCACCTACATCGATCCAATCGAATGTGGCTTTCACCATGAAAACATTATTCGTTTTTAATGTAAGCAGTTGCTCTAAAATTTCTTTTTCAAAGGGTGAATCCGAGACCACTTCATAAATCGCGCTAAGCCTTGTTGTTTCATATTCAAATTGGCTAAAAGCTGTAATCGATGGCCAGTTGCAAGTTGAATATGATTGTAAAAAAACGGAATAACGTGCGATGAATATACCAGAATTCCAGAAAACAACGCCTTCCTTGCTCAATCGTTCTATTTCATCAAGATCTGGTTTTTCCAAGAAACACTCTACCTTTTGAACAGAATCGAGAGCATTTCCAACCTGAATATGCCCATATAGAGTAGAAGTACCGGAGGTCGGGATGCCTAATAGATATATATTTGAAAATACTTTTGCGAGATTACTCGCTTTCAAAATTGTTTGAGCGTATGATTCGGTGTCAGAAATTACATGATCAGAAGGAGCAAAAATCAACACCGGATCATAGTTGGCGCTGTTCTTGTTGCTTATATCAATTATTCTCAAGTAGAAATAGATCGCAGTAGCAGTTCCTCGACTACAAGGCTCGGCGTACACCTCAAGTTTGCGTGTATCTGCCCGGCTTATTGATATCGGATGTTGAGAAGGGATTTTGGATTGATCTTGATTGGTTCTCGTACTGATATTCTTGTTTTGTATTCTTTCCTTTTTGTTAAGAAGTGAATCGATCTCAGGTAAATTTCGAATTCTAGTTTCGAATTCTTGAACCGTGACTATTACTTGGCAAGTGCAAGCTTTCCAATTTCGATATATTGTATTTTCGAGCAACCTCTGATTACCAATGTGAACATGTATAAATTTTATTATATCGGACGAGAAGGATTGTAGACGAAGGCTCATTCCACCGGCAAGTATAACCGTGATGCGCTCACGGTCAAGTGCTAAATTAACATTACCACTATTATAATATTCATAGTAGACACATAATGCGAGAGGGAGGATACAAAGACCAAACATTAGTAACCAGTAGCCACGAAAGATGATAATTCGATTGAAATAAGCAATAGCACTAAAGAAGCAGAAACTGGAAATTGTAATAAACTCATATACATAACACAGAAGGAAAGGCTTCAACGATTCAAACGCACTACCGATCTTACTACGAGACTGACTTCCGACGTTCACTCTTTTTTTTCTGTTTTGCGATTGACGTATAATATTCAACAAATAGATAATCCAATTGATACAAACCAGAATAAGAATCGTACCAACAGCAGCCTTATTCAAGCTCCCTATGAATAAGTGAAACGAGCCAAAATAAGGGAAGTTTGTCTCAAAGTACTGAAGGATATTATAGAAGAATAGAATGACGGAAATAATCGTTACAAGCCACATGCCGTTTTTCCAAAGAGAATATGAAACGCCACGATTGAAAAAATTGAAGAATCCTTTTAAGTCAAGATTCTTCTCAACCTTATCACCATTAAGATATCTCAATTTTGACGCTTTTTGATGAACTTGTGATCCAGTAAAACCTTGAGATATGAAATGCCTTTCGATATCAAGCATCATTTCTGCGTCTGTAATCTCATTAATTCGATTTCGCTCAAATATCTGAATGGATAGAATACCAAAGACGAACGAGATGAAAGCACCGATCGCTCGTTCCCATGGGTACGAATTTGCTCCTCCTAGAGCAATAACAAGTAAAAAGGATTGAGCAGTTAAGAACATAACAGGAACGTTCCAAAATAGGCCATTATGATTAATTCGGTCATTCGAAAGGACGCGATACTGCTCAATGAGAAAAGTGATATCTTTTTTGTCGGTATCTTTGTTTGCGGTTGATTCTTTGTTTTCTTGCTCCATGCACTTTCCCTCATCTTCCAGAAATAGAACACGATTCCCCCTCAACTTTGGCTCATTATACTATCACCAAATACAACCGTAAACACTTAATTATTATCAGTACAAGAAAAAGGAACGGTTTTCTCCGTTCCCTTTGATTCTTAGCATAAAATCGGTAATTCCTTGGCTAACCTAACCCTATCTCACCCACTCCGACGCTTCCGGAAAACAATGCATATGCGTCGGCGAGAGCGCACGGTAGCCGTCGCACTTGCCCTTGAGCTTACGCAAGCCCAAGCGAGTGGAGCGGAGCGTAAAATACATGCAGATGTCCTTGACCGTCTTTTCGTCAAACTGGCTCTTGTGGCAGGCGAGCGCGTCCGCCCGCGCGGAAAACGTCTTGCCCACGGGCACATACGAATTCGGCTTGTCCGTGTAGTAAAACGCCAGCGCCTGCACGCTGTGGCTGCCGCTGCCGCCAATGCTTTGCATCACGCTCGCAAACGGAGCCATGTTCATCGCCGCCTTCGCCGCCATGCCGGTTTTGATGTGGTCGAGATGGCACTCGCTGATCACGTTCGGGTCGGGCGCAAAGATCACGTCCGGCTGGAGTCGCACAATCTCCTTTGCCACCGCGCATGCCGCGTCCTCAACGGAATACATCGCCCCGTCGTGAAACGGCAGAAACGTTACGTCGGTCACGCCGAGCAGCTTTGCCGAGGCGAGCGCCTCCGCTTTGCGAATCTCAACCAGCTCGTCGCCAAAGAGATTCGGGTCGATCGCGCCCATGCGCCCGTCGGTGAGGACGACGAACGAAACGTGCTTGCCCGCCTGCGTGAGCGCGCGGACGGTCGGCGCGCAGGCGACCTCAATGTCGTCCGGATGCGGGCCGAGAAAGAGATACCGCTCAAAACGGGTTAGCTGCGGAATGGGCGCAACGCTCTTGAGAATGGCGCGAAACATCGATTGATTCCTCCCATGCGGTTGTTCGAAATCAGTATACCACGCGCGCGCCGTTGCCGCTTCGAAATTCCTATGGTATGATACAAATATTCGAAACAATTGCACAGGAACGAGGGAAACATGCCGATTCCGAATGTGTACCGCGAAACACGGTACGAAGGCAGCCTGACCATCCGCCGGGACACTGCGCTGTTTGGCACGGGCCTGACCGGCGCGCGCGAGGGCGTGCTCACCATGCTCGCGCTGGGACAACCGAACGAGCAGTCGGGCGAGACGACGCTCCGGTTCGTGCACAATCCGGCGCTGGAGCCGGAGCAGTACGCCATCTCCTGCGGCGTTGGCGGCGCGTCCGTTGACGCGGGTAGCGAAACGGCGGCGATCTGGGCGGCGGCGACGATTGCCCAGCTTCTGCTGGAGCACGACGGGCGATTGCCCTACGGACTCGTGGAGGACAAGCCGCGCTTCGGCTGGCGGGGACTGCTTGTGGACGTCTGCCGGCACTTTTTTCCGATCTCGACGCTCTACCGGCTCGTCGACCTCATGGCGTATTATAAGTACAACCGCCTGCACCTGCACCTGTCGGACGACCAGGGCTTTCGCTTCGAGAGCGAACGTTATCCGCGGCTCAATAGCGTCGGCTCCTGGCGCAAGAGCACGCTCAAGAAGCGCGGTGTCGCGGCGCAGGACGGCATACCCCATGGCGGGTATTATACGAAGCGGGAGCTGAGCGAACTGGTCGCGTATGCGAAGGCGCGCGGAATCGAAATCGTTTCCGAGCTGGATATGCCCGGCCACGCGGTCGCGATGCTCGCGGCGTATCCCGCGCTCGGGTGCTTCGACGAACCACTGGAGGTCGCGACGCATTTTGGCGTGAGCGACTATTCCAAGCAGCTCCTTTGCGCGGGCAAGGAGGAGGCGTTTGCCTTCGTCTGCACGCTGCTTGAAGAGCTGATGGAGGTCTTTCCGTTTCCATACATCCACATCGGCGGGGACGAGGCGGTCAAGGACAACTGGAAGCGCTGCCCGCGTTGCCAGAGCTTGATGCGCGAGATGGGCTTGAAGAACGAGCGCGAGCTGCAGGGACACTTTCTCAACCGCGTGAACCGGTTTTTGCGGGAACGCGGCAGGAGCACGATCGTCTGGAACGACGGGCTCTGCGCCAATCTGGACGCGGATGTCACCGCCCAGTTTTGGGTGCCGTTTCTCTCCGGCGGGGCGGGGCTGACCGCGCGCCGGGTCAACGCGGGCGGGGCGGCGATCAACAGCCATTGCCTGCGCGTCTACTACGACTATCCCTATGCGCTGACCCCGCTGAAAAAGACGTATGGCTTCGAACCGATCCTGCCCGGCATCCGTCGGCGCAGCGAGGCGGGCGTGCGCGGCATCGAGGCCGCAATCTGGACGGAATGGATCGACTCCGAGGAGAAGCTCTTTTTCAACACGTTGCCCCGGCTCGCCGCCACGGCGGAAACGGGCTGGACGGCGCGCGGAAGAAAACACTATCGTGATTTTCTGCTGCGCTTGCAGCCGCATTATGCGCTATATGAGCGCCTGAACCTGCCCTACGCAAAGGGCGTGGAGCGCCCGCAGCCGCTTAGCAAGCGCATCCGCGGGGTCAAGACGTTTCTACTGACGGATTCCCACGCGGAACTCCGTTCAAACGAACCGGCGCAGCGAAACCATAATGTATAGAATGGAGGATATTAAGATGAACGAAACCTTACAGAATCTATTGACGCGTCGCAGCGTCCGCGCATATCTGCCCAAACAGGTGGAAGAATCCCTGCTGGAGCAGGTGCTCGAGGCGGGCACCTACGCCCCGACCGGCGGTGGGCGGCAGACGCCCGTGATCGTCGCGGTGCAGAACCCGGAGACGGTGAAGCAGCTTTCCCGCATGAACGCGGCGGTCAACGGCGCAAAGGGGGACCCGTTCTATGGCGCGCCGACCGTGCTCGTCGTGCTCGCGGAGCGCTCGCGCGGAACGTACCTACTCGACGGCGCGTCGGTGATTACCACGCTGCTCAACGCGGCGCACGCGGTTGGCCTCGGCTCCTGCTGGGTGCACCGCGCGAAGGAGGAGTTTGAGAGCGAAGAGGGCAAGGCGCTATTGAAACAGTGGGGCATCGAAGGGGACTTTGAGGGCATTGGCCATGTAATTTTGGGTTACGCAGCGGAAGCGTCCGCCGAACCCGCACCCCGTAAATCGAATTATATCTATCGAGTAATATAGGCACATTTCGCCGCAGGCGAACACGCAGAAAAAAAGAAAAGTACCTCGGAGGGAACCGCAACGGCAAACCAGCGCAAAAACGACGAATACGCCATGCTCCGCGACGGGCTGGACTCGTTCCACCAGGTCACGGGGCTTGGCGCGCTGCTTTGCGCGCCCGAGGGTACGGCGCTCTTCGAAACGGGCTATAGCTGCCGAACCTGCGAGCTCTGCCGCTGCCTCGGGCGGCAGGAGGACGTTTGCGTCGTCTCCCGCGCGCAGGCCTGGCGCGAGGCGGAGCGCTTCGGCGGAAAATATATCTATTCCTGCCCGATGGGGCTGACCTGCATCGCCACGCCCGTGCAGACCGAGCTCGACCTGCTCGGCAACGTGACGGTCGGCCCGTTTCTGATGGTGGACGAGGAGGACTTTGTTCAGTGCGAGCTGAGTGCGCATACCAGCGGCGAGGCGGAGCTGGCCTGCGCCCGCGAAACGCTGGCTGCGATTCCGCGCATTGCGCCGGAACGCGCGGAGCCGATTGCGCGACAGCTCTTTTTGAGTGTCGGCGGCATCGGCAAGGCGTTTCGCATCAGCGACCTCTTGGCGCGGCAGAGCACCGACCGCCTGATGGGCGATCTTTCGGACTTTACGGAGAGCGAAAAGCGTGCGGACGATCCCGCGCGGCAGTACCCCGTTGCGATGGAGCGCGAGTTTTTGCAGGCGATTGCCAGCTCCGACCGCGCGCGCGCAAACGTGCTGCTCAACGACCTGCTGGGGCATATCTTCTTTCTCTCCGGTGGGGACTTTACGCTGATTCACGCGCGCGTGATGGAGCTATTGGTGCTCAGCTCCCGCGCGGCAATCGACGCGGGCGCGGACGAAACGCAGATTCTCTCGCTCAGCGCACGCTCCATCGACCAGATCAGCGCGATCTTCGACGTAGATCGCCTCTGCTACTGGCTGACCGAGGTGCTGAAGCACTTTTTCGATTGTCTCTTCGACCGCGAATCCGCGGACGGAACAAACCCCATGCCGCGCGTGCTGGCGTACCTTCGCCGCAACAGCGCGAGCCATATTTCGCTGGACGAGGCGGCGGCGCAGGCGCACCTTTCGCCTTCCTATTTCAGCCGGTTGTTTCGCCAGCGCACGGGGCGGACGTTTAGCGACTATCTCACGCGTCTTCGTGTGGATCACGCAAAGCGCCTGCTCTGCAGCCCGGAGCTGGACATGGCGCAGATCGCCGCGCAGGCGGGGTTTTACGACCAGAGTCACTTTACGCATGCGTTTAAGAGCGTAACCGGCCTGACGCCGGGCGCGTTTCGCCGCCGGAGGCTCCGCGGGTTCGACGAGTTGGCGGAGGACGCCAAACGCAAGCCGGAGTAATAAAAAAAGCGTTCCCAAACGGGAACGCTTTTGTGTTGCTTGCGTTAGCTGGCTTTGCAGAGCTCCACCGCCGCGAGAGCCGCGGTCGTTGCGTCCGGCGTGTAGCAGTCCGCGCCAATCTGGTCGCAGAAGGACTGCGTAATCGGCGCGCCGCCGACCATAATCTTAACCGAGTCACGGATGCCGGCGGCCTTCATGGCGGTGATGACGTCCTTGATGGCGCCCATCGTCGTCGTCAGCAGCGCGGAACAACAGATGACCTGGCTGTTGTGCTCAATCGCCGCCTGAATGAACATCTCCGGCGGAACGTCCGTGCCGAGGTCGATAACCTCCAGCCCTTTGCCCTCCATCATCAGGCGAACGAGGTTTTTGCCGATGTCGTGCAAATCGCCCTGCACCGTGCCGATGACGATGCGTCCCGTGGCTTGCACGCCCGCTTCCGCGAGCAGGGGCTTGAGCACTTCGACGCCCATGTTCATTGCCCGCGCGGCAACCAGCACCTCGGGCACGAAGACTTCGTTGTTCTTAAACTTGCCGCCGATGATGCCCATGCCGGCCAGCAGGCCTTCCTCCAGAATCTGCTTGGCGGAGTAGCCTTCCTCAACCGCCTGCGAGACAAGCTGCTTTACGATCTTCGCTTTGCCTTCCTGCAACTGTTCGGAAATCTCATCTAAAATCGCCATGTTACGAATCCTCCGGCAAAATGCTTGCACCGCGTAGTGCGGCTGATATGTTACATTCATTTTAACACATTGAAATTTCAAGAATTGTATTATCGCGCGAAATTTTGTATGATTTCGACGATCCTGAACGCAAGCGCACGATTTCGAAATTGCGACTGGCGAAAGCGCGGCAACGGCGCTAGAATAAAGAAAGCAAACCAAAGGAGCAAGGAATTCAGTGGAGATCAGGGACATCCTTTCCGAGCACGGCGCGCGCTATGGCGAGGCGGAGGTTTCGCAGATGCGCTTCGATCCGGAGTTTCGCGCGCTCTGCGAAAAGAACACCTGCGGGTTCTACGGCGCCTGCTGGACCTGCCCGCCGGACGCGGGCACGCTGGACGAGCTGATTGCGCGGGTGCGCGGCTACGAGCGCGCGCTCGTGTTTCAAACCGTCTACCCGCTGGAGGACTCCTTCGACATTGATGGTATGCATGAGGCGAGCGTGCGGCACAATCGGCTTGTGCAGGCGGTGCAGGCCGCGGCAAAAGCGAGCGGGGAGGACTGTTTCGTGCTCGGCGCGGGCGCCTGCGGCGCGTGCAACACCTGCACGAAGCGCGAGGGAAAGCCCTGCCGGTCGCCGGAACGGGCGGTGATCTCGCTGGAAGCCTGCGGCGTGGACGTATCGCAACTGGCGAAACTCGCGGGGTTGAAGTATATTAACGGAGCGAATACGGTTACGTATTTTGGCGTGCTGCTTTATCATGGGTAATTTCGAATAAACATGCACTTTTTTTGCAAGAACGCTGTGAAAAATCGGCGTTTTTGTTTTACAGGGCGTAAAAAACGCGCTATACTGATCAGAATAAAAAATGCGTCTGGAGAACACCCGCATGAAGATTCTCGTCTGCAACGTAGGCAGCACCTCGCTGAAATATCGCCTGTTCGACCTGGACGAGCGCGAAGCGACCCTCGCGGAGGGCAAGCAGGAGCGCGTCGGCACGCAGGCGGGCGTTTGGACGCATACCGATGCGGGCGGCGAACCGGTCAAGCAGACCCTGCCGATTCCCGACTATGCAACGGGGATTTCGCTCATGCAGCAGGCGCTGCTAAGTAAATCGCTCTCCTCGATGCAGGCGCTGGACTGCGTCGCGTTCAAGGTGGTCCACGCAAAGGACGTCACCGGCGTGCAGCTACTCGACGAGCGCGTGCTCGCCGCAATGTCGGCGTTCAACACCGTAGCGCCCAGCCACAACCCGCCGTACATCGCCGCCATCCGGCAGTTCCAGCAGGCGCTGCCGAATACGCCGCTGGTCGGCTCGTTTGAAACGGGCTTCCACGCTGGCATGCCGCCGGAAGCGTATCTCTACTCGATTCCGATTGAGGTATCCCGCCAGTACGCCATCCGGCGCTACGGGTTCCACGGCGCGTCGCACGAATACGTCTCCACGCGCGCGGCCGAGCTCATGGGGCGGAGGGACTTTAAGCTGATCTCCTGCCACCTTGGCGGCAGCGGTTCGCTCTGCGCGGTGGTCAACGGAAAGTCCATCGACACGAACCTTGGCCTCTCGCTGCAATGCGGCGTGATGCACAACAACCGCTGCGGGGACATCGACCCGTATATTCCGATTTACCTGATGAAGGACTTCGGCTACACAATTGAGCAGATCGAGACCATGCTCAATAAACAGAGCGGGCTGCTCGGCATGAGCGGCGTGTCCAACGATCTGCGGGACGTCGAGCAGGCGGCCGAGAAGGGCAACGAGGACGCGAAGAACGCCGTCGAGAGCTACTGCTACCAGATTAAGAAGCAGATTGGCGCGTATGCCGCCGCCATGGGCGGGGTGGACGCGGTCGCGTTCGCGGGCGGAATTGGTGAAAACAGCTCGCTGGTGCGCAAGAAGGCGCTCGCCGGGCTGGACTTTCTGGGTATCTCGCTGGATGAAGCGAAGAACGAATCCGCCAAGCCGGACTGCGAGCTCACAGGGGCGGGCAGCCGCGCACGGATCTTTGCCATTGCCACCAACGAGGAGATCGTCGTCGCCCGAAAGGCGAAGGAATTCTTAGAGCGGCGCGCCTAGCAGGCAAACGAAACATAACACCGTCGAGTGACGGAACGATAGAAGGAACGATAGAAGCAACATGGAAGTCAACGAACCCTCGCAGGCGGAGTCGCCCGAAGCACCCTTCTACAAGATCGACGCGCGCGGAAACGGCGTATACCGCATCAGCGAACCGCTCGGCGTCGGCGAAAACGTGATTCTCGGCAGCGAGCGTGCGCTCCTGATCGACACCGGCTACGGGCTAAGGGACATCCGCCCCGCGGTGCGGCAGATCACCGACCTTCCGCTGTTTGTGATGAACAGCCATGTGCACACCGACCACACCGGCTGCAACAGCGCATTTGAAACCATCTATGTGCCCGGCGGCGAAATGCCGAAGCTCTTTGACGGCTCGCTGGATCGCGAGCGGCTGCAGCTCTTCCAGAGCCTGCACCAGAGCCGCCCGAACCTGCGGCAGTTTATGGTAAATAAGGAAGAATGGGATACGCCTCCCGGCGGGACGCAGTATTTTCCGCTGCCGGAGCAGATTGATCTCGGCGGGCGCGTGCTGGAGCTGGAGCTCATCGGCGGGCATACGCCTCAGAGCACGATTGTCGTTGACCCCGCGAGCCGCACCGCGTTTGTCGCGGACGGAATCGGCACGCAGGTTTGGCTCTTTCTGCACCCCACGGGAACGGTACAGGAGTATTCCGAGAGCCTCCGCCGGTTTTCGCGGCGGACGGACGTGGACATTCTCCAACTTTCGCATAAAACGGAGCCGATGCCGTTTTCGTTTGCGGCGTACTATGCGGACTTTGTGCTGCGCGCGCGGATTGAAAACTCCGTGGTCTGGCCAAACAACCGCTTTGATGTGACGGTCTACCGCTACACGGAGCCGGAGTCGCCCTATGGCGCGGTTTCGATGTTCTACTGCGAAACAAACCTTGGTTAACGCACGTTTCCTACACGTGAAAAAGTGCATGAACTACTTTTCACAGTTTCTTCACGATCGTGTAAAATCGCGTAAAATCCTTGTAAACATTGGGTTTTATCGAACAAATGCGCAGAAAAAGCTTGCATGAAAAGCAAGCTTTATTCATTTCGATTGCAAAGCGCGCGGGATTGGGTTATACTGCGTTTATGAAACGCAAAAAACGCAGAACGAAAGCGGATATCATCACGGGCGTGCTGTATGTCATCTTTGGCATGCTCGTTGCCGGCGCGCTCTACGGCCTCGGATCGCTGGTCTACACGCTCTTTAGCGCGGAGATCGGAAACAGCTATTATGCGGATCTGGCGGAGGATATGCGCGCGGAGGACGTCGTCAACTTTGCCGCGCTTTCGGCGAAGAATCCGGAGATCAAGGCATGGATCACGCTCAACGACACGGCGGTTGACCTGCCGGTTGTGCAGACGACGGACAATTCGTTTTACCTGACGCATCGCTTTGATGAGAAGCGAAATAAGCTCGGCACACCGTTCATCGACATGGGCAACACCGGCGCGTTTTCCGACCGGAACACCGTGATCTACGGTCACGCGGTACGCAGCGGCGCGATGCTCGGCTCCCTCTGGGAATACGAGAACCCGAACTATTACCAGCGGCACCCGGAGCTCAAGCTCTACCTGCCCGACGGGCGGCAGTGGACGCTCGCCGTGTTCGCCTGCGCGCGCGTGCAGGGCGTTCGCAGCGAAATTCCGCTCTCGTTTGCCAGCGATGCGGACTTTGTGACGATGGTCGAGGATCTTCGCGCGGCGTCCGCGTTCAGCAGCGCGGTCAAGGTGGCAGCCACCGACCGGCTGGTAACCTTCTGCGTGGTCTCGCCGGACGGCGGGGAAGAACGCCTGCTCGTCTGCTGCAAAATCATTGAGAGCGCGAGCGCGCCAACCACGATTTCGGACATTATAACCGATACCACCGCGCCGAGCACGACGCAGGCCGCGCCGCAGGAAACGGCCGCCCCGTTGGAATCCCCGGCGGCTTGAACCGATCGAAACGAACGAACGCAACGCGCCGCCATCGGGCGGCGCTTCTGCTAGCCCGAACGCCCGCAGCCGCGGAGAAATCCCCGCCAACCCCGCGCTCTGTTTTTTTCGCGGAAAATGTGGTATTCTATACGCAATCGCTCGCGGGGCTCACCCGAAAGAGCGCGCTCCGACAACCAAGTTCCGGTTAAAACAGAAGTAAGCACACACACAACCATACACGCAATACTGGAGAACCGGTTAACCCGTTCGACCGACTGATCGGAAAGGAAGGAGCTTCCATATGAATCGAAATCAGATTTTGCTTTCCTTACACTCCAAGCTGACGAGGCGAGCTGTCCTTGCGCTGCTGCTCAGCGCGGTGCTGCTGTTTTCCTTTGGGTGCGCGGCAAAAGCGCAGGAATCCAGCGTAGCGTATGCTCCCATGCCCGCGGACGCCGCATACGACGCGGCCGAGCCGGAGATGGCGAGCAGCGAGAGCTTCGCGGTCGGCAAGGAAGCGGCGGCATCCAGCACGACGCAGGACGCGCCCACCGGCGATTTCGACGTTCGTAAGATCGTTTACACCGCCGACATGTCGATTACCGCGGACAGTCCGGATCAGGCGCTCGCGACGCTGATCGCCAAGGCGCAGGAGCTCGGCGGCTATGTTTCCGGCTCCTATTCCACGACGGACGACGAGGGCTCATACTACGCAACCGCGTCGCTCAAGGTACCGGCGAATCAGATTGACGCGCTGGTGACCGCAGCAAAGGCGACGGGCAAGGTGAACGACTATCGCCTGAGCTCGGACGACATTTCGCTTTCCTACTACGACATGCAGGCGCGGCTCGACAACGCCAAGGCGGAAGAGCAGCAACTGCTCGAGATTCTCGCGCAGTGCAAGACGATTGAAGAGATTCTCGCCGTTCGCCAGAGCCTGACGCAGGTGCGCGCGGACATCGAGAGCTACACCGGCCAGATGCGGCTTTGGGACAACCTCGTCTCCTACGCCACACTGAACCTAACGATCAACCGCACGCCGAAGACGGCGGTGGAAGGCGAGACGGAGCTCATTCAGCTCTGGAAGGCCTCCGACACGTGGAACCGGATGTCCCGCGGATTCCAGAACAGCGCACGCTTTGTGGTAAACGCCATAGGCGCGATTGGAATCTTCCTCGCGGTTGCGATTCTGCCGGTGGGCATTCTCTTCCTCGCAATCGGGCTGCCGATTATTCTACATAAGAAGAACAAACGCAAAAAGGCGGCGCTGTTGAAAGCGCAGCAGGCCAGTCAGGCCGAACCGGAACAAACGACAAAACAGAACGAATAAAAGACTTTCAGTCAAGGGGGATGGACAGGTGGTAACAATCAAAGAAGCCGTGACCAAGAAGGACTTGGTCAAGTTCATGGAATTTCCGCTTAAGCTCTATCGTGGCAACCCGCACTATGTGCCGGATATTCTCTCGAGCCAGGTGGCCGACATGCAGAAGGACAAGAACCCCGCGTTTGCGTTCTGCGACGCGAAGTGTTTTCTGGCCTGTCGCGACGGCGAGATCGTCGGCCGCATTGCGGGTATTCTGAACACCCGCGCCAACGCGAAGTTCGGCAAGAAGTACCTGAACTTCACGAACGTCGACTTCATCGACGACGACGAGGTGGTGGACGCGCTCTTTGCCGCGGTGGAAAACTGGGGCAGGGAACTCGGCTGCGAGGCAATGCACGGCCCGCTCGGCTTTTCAGACATGGACCGCGAGGGCATGCTGGTGGAGGGCTTCGATCAGAAAAGCCTGTTTTACACCTACTACAACCATCCCTATTATCCGGAGCACCTCACGCGCCGCGGCTATCAAAAGCAGGTGGACTGGGTGGAAATGCGCATTACCGTGCCGGACAAGCCGAACGAATCGTATGCGCGCGTGGCGGAGTACATCAAAAAGAAGAAGAAGCTGCATGTCATCAGCCTTGGCGACAAGCCGATTAAGAGGCTGATTGAGGACATGTTTGCGCTCTACAACAAGACCTATCAGGTGCTCTTTGGCATGGTGCCGCTGACACAGGAGCAGATGCTCAAGTATGCCGGCGAGTTCCGGCCAATGGTCGAAAAGCGCACCTCCTCGTTCGTTTACAACGAGCAGGGCGAGATGGTCGCGTTTGGCATCTGCTGCCCGTCGCTTGACAGCGCGATGCAGAAGATGAAGGGGCGGACAATGCCCTTTGGCTGGGTACGGCTGCTCAAGGCGCTCAAGGGCAAGAACGACACAGTCGACCTGCTGCTCATCGGCGTCCGACCGGACCTGCAAGGCCAGGGCGTCAACGCCGTCGTGCTGGACGACATGCTGAGAAAGTCGATTGCCGCGGGCGTCAAGTTCGCCGAAACGGGGCCGATGCTGGAGCTCAACGAGCACATTCTATCGCAGTGGGAGCGGTTCGAAACCGTTCAGCATAAGCGCCGCCGCTGCTACGTGAAGGAACTCTAAACAAGTAAAAACAGGCTGTCCGTACGGACAGCCTGTTTTATATCTGTTATTTTACCATTCACGCGGGTCACTCTGTGACAAAATTCCTTGATTCGGTCAGGAAACGTGATACAATGAAGAA
Source organism: Christensenella sp. (assembly GCA_034927595.1). Lineage (GTDB taxonomy): Bacteria > Bacillota > Clostridia > Christensenellales > CAG-138 > UBA7703. Next base: position 3,757 of record JAYFPQ010000127.1, on the reverse strand, counting down.
AATTCAACTTAGGGAGGTTATTTGTATGAGTCTGAGCAGACCGACCTTTATCATTTGGTTTCTCGCGTTGATTGCCGCCGCGCTGGCGATTGTCAGCATGTTTGTGAGCATTCCCGTTATCGGCGGGTTCGTCGAGACGAATCGCTTCTGGTTTATGACCGGCGCCTACGGGCTGCTGTTCCTCGGCACCCTGTTTAAGGGGCTGTAAGCCACTTCAACAAGAAATAGAAAGAATATGCCTGCGTAAACCGCAGGCATATTTTTGTGCGTTGATTTTATTGATCCGAGTTATTTCAGGCCGGAAAGCCGCTGCTGAAAATAGTGCCGCAGTTGCTCCGCCGTTTCCTCCGCGCCGGAGGCGGAGGGTGCCATGCCCTGCGCAAGCGTGCCCCGGCCGCCGCCCTTGCCGCCCGTCGCGGCGTTGACTGCGGGCATGAGCTCGGAGACGTCCAGCGGGAAGCCTTCCCCCGTGGTGAGCACGTAGCCCAGCGCTCCGCCAAGCGAACCGAGCAGCAGTACCAGCGTATTCGGCTTGGCGGCGGTCTGCGCGAGATCCTTCAGCCGTGCTGCGTCCCAGTCCGAGAAGAGGCGAACGCAAACCCGGTAGCGTCCCGCCTGGGCGGCGGATTCCGCGAGTTCGCGCGAGAGGTATTCGTTGAGTGAACGCGCGAGGTCGCGCTCACGCTTTTTGCATGCGCCGAGGTCGTCCGAGAGCTTCTGCACGGTGGAGACGACGTTCTCCCGCGCGGTCGAAAAGCGCCGCGCGAGCGTGTCCGTGTCGTCGTAAACCGTGCGATTGCGGGTAAGCGCCCGCTCGCCGCAAAGAAACGTTACGCGCATGCCGCCCTTGTAGGAAATCGCGTCCGAGACGAAGATGGCGCCGATCTCGCCGGTCAGCGAGCAGTGCGGCGCGCAGCAGGTGCAGAGATCCGCGTCCTGAACGGAGACGATGCGAATCGGCGGAACCAGTCCCTCGGCGTGCTTGCGCAGCGGCAGCAGCTTGACCTCCTCCTCCGTTTCGTAGAACGTGGCGGTTACGGGCAGATTGCGCCAGACATAGGTGTTCGCGAGGTGTTCCGCCTCGGCGAGCTGCTCGCGCGAAAGCGGCTTGTCAAAGTCGATGGTCGCGTAGTCGAGTGCGAGGTGAAAGCCGATGTTCGCGGCAGAGAACAGATGGTAAAACGAAAACGAGAGCAGGTGCTCGCCTGTGTGCTGCTGCATAAAGTCGAACCGCCGCGCCCAGTCCAGCGTGACTGAAACTTCGCCGCCCACCGGCAGCGCGCGATCCACACGATGGTAGATTTCACCGTTTTCCTCGCGCACATGCAGCACGGTCGCTTCTCCGATGGTTCCGGTGTCGGACGGCTGTCCGCCGCCCTCCGGAAAGAGCACGGTTTGGTCGAGCACGACGTCGAATCCATTCTCGATGGGGGTGCAAGCGGTGACGACGGCGGTGTGCTGCTTTAGGTGGCTGTCCAGATCATACAAGCGTTTCGTCATGTGCAAATCTCCGGTTTTCTTATGTTAAATAATCCCAAATTGCTTGAGTAAGAACATTGCAAAAATCAATATGCTTTGCTTTAAATAATCCCAAATTGCTTAAACAAGAAGATAAATAGAAACATCGTTACAATCGAGAGGATGCTGGTGGACGCAACCAGCGTGCCCGCCAGCTCGTCGTCCGCTTGCATGGCGACGGCCATGTTGTAGGTCACCATCGCGACCGGCGCGCCGAAGATGATCAGCGCGACGACGAGGTATTCTCCGCGAAAACCGAGCAGCCAGAGCGTGCCGACGACCGCAACGGGAATCACGAGCAGCCGCAGCAGCGAGACGACGGATATCGCGAGGCGGTTCTTTTTGACCGCCGCGAACGAAATCGTTCCGCCCAGCAGCAGAAACGCCAGCGGCGTGGTTGCCGAGGCGAGACCGTCGATTGGCTTTTGCAGCATGGCGGGCAGTTTGATGTTGAGCAGGTTGACGGCAAACCCGGCGATGCAGCCGAGGATGATCGGGTTCGTCAAAATCCGCAGCAGCACCTTGCCGAAATTTACTTTCTCGCCGCGATAACGCTCCATCGCGACCACGGAGAACAGGTTAAACAGCGGAACGCACATCGAAATCACGATGGAGATCAGTCCTAGGTGATCCTCGCCGAGCAGCGCGCCGGCAACCGCGAGGCCAAAGATGGCGTCGTTGGAGCGAAACACGCCTAAAATGAGCACGCCGCGGCGGCGGTCGTCCTTGCACACGAGTGGCACGATCCAGGCGGTCAGCGCGTATAGAATCACGATTCCGATTGCCATATACAGCAGATACGGCGTATCCAGCATGGTGTCGAGGTCGCTCGAGGCGATGGCGCGGTAGCACATCAGCGGCAGCGTCACATAAAAGATGATGTTGTTGGCCTTGCGAAGCGAAGGCTCGTCCATCACGCCGGTTTTGCGCAGCAGCGCGCCGACGGCCATATACAGAATCAGCGGGGCGACGACGCCAAACGAGAGCAGGAGGTTTTCCATTTTTTTCGGTTTCTCCGGGCAAACAGTCTGCGTTTTGCCTTGGCAAAGCGCGATAATGCAAGCATTATACCATAGTTTTCTGGTGCGCGGCGCACGGCGCGGGGCAAAACTTTGCTTCCGCTGCTTGGCCGGTTCGGCCTTTGGCCGGAGGCCGCGTTGGGAAAAACCACGCGGCAAAGCGAGGAGGAACCGGCGGGGGGGCGATTCGTAAACAGGAGGTAAAATCGGTTACAGAGAACTGAAATTGACCAGTTAGCTGTTCCTTTTCCGTGACAATGATGGTATGATGGCATTGTAGCGTATGACGCGGGGGTTTCATGAATGAGTAAATTTACGGATGAAACGGCACTCTACTACTTCAATCGCGGCGTATCGACCGCGGCTTACCGCGAGCTTGGCTGCCACGAAGCAACCGGTGAATACGGTGAGCGGGTCTATCGATTCTCGGTTTGGGCTCCGAATGCGGAGTTTGTAAGCGTGGTCGGTTCGTTCAATTTCTGGAACGTCGAGGCGGACCGCATGGAGCGCGCCGGAACGACCGGCGTATGGGAAATCACCATCGGCGTGGCCCAGCCCGGCGATCTCTACAAGTACGCAATCGGCACCAACACCGGCGAAGTGCTCATGAAGGCGGACCCGTTTGCGTTCCGCTGCGAGTCCCACGGCACCGCCTCGCTCGTTGGCGACCTGCCGGATTTCGAGTGGAGCGACGGGGAATACCTGGACTGCAGCGGCACCGCGACGGACGCTTACGGCCGACCGATGAACATCTACGAGGTGCACCTTGGCAGCTGGAAGCAGGGCCTCGGGTACCGCGAACTCGCGGACGAATTGATTGACTACGTAGCCGACATGGGCTATACGCATATCGAGGTCATGCCGCTCATGGCCTATCCATACGATCCAAGCTGGGGCTATCAGGTGACGGGCTATTACGCCGCCACCGCGCGCTACGGCGAGCCGGAAGAGCTGATGTACTTCATTGACCGCGCGCACAGCATGGGCATTGGGGTCATCATGGACTGGGTGCCCGCGCATTTCACGCGCGACGCGCACGGGCTTCGACTCTTTGACGGCACGCCGCTTTTTGAGCACCCCGATCCACGGCGCAGCGACATGCCGCAGTGGGGCACGCTGCTGTTCAACTTTGAGCAGACACAGGTGCAGTCGTTTTTGCTCTCCAGCGCGCTGTTCTGGCTCAAGGAGTTCCATTTTGACGGGTTACGGGTGGACGCGGT
>JAYFPQ010000019.1:0-17289 GCA_034927595.1 Christensenella sp. | reverse complement strand
AGATCTGATAGGTATGGTACCCCTGCGACTTTGCCTGGCGAATGGCGTTGCCCATGTGTTCCAGGAGCGCCTGTGCATCCTCTGTATTGTTCTGCCGCTGCGCAATTCCAATGCTCAGCGAAATCTTGATCTGGTTGTCGTCAATTTGAAACGGTCGATCGCAGAGTTTCAAAATCTCGGCACCGGCGCGCTCGGCGTCCGCCAGAGAGTACCGCTTTGGCAGCAGCACGCCAAATTCGTCCCCGTTGATGCGCGCAAGACCCACGTTGCTCCCGTTCCACTCGGCCAACCGTTTGGAGAGCTCCAGCACGGTTTTATCGCCCGCGTCGTGGCCATATGCTTCGTTGATGCGCTTGAGCCGATCGATGTTCACGCCAAGCAGAATTGTTTTCTCATTTGCCGATTCATGTGCAAGCGCTTCTTTTATTAGCTCAAGAAAAATTTTTCGATTGTCAAGCAGGGTAAGCGGGTCCTTGTTGGCCAGAAACGCGAGCTTCTCCGCTTGATCGGCAACTACCTGTTCCAGCATCTCACTGTGCTTTTTTTCGCTCTTCCAAAGCCGGTCGTTCTCAATGGCGAGCTGAATGTACCTCGAAATCGCCCAATGTACGAGCAAAATTGCGCCGCAAGCCGCAAAGTCGATCGATGTGAGCGGAACGCGAATCCAATTCAACAGATAGAACAAACCCAGCATTACGGGAAAGATCAGCAGATAGAGCGAGGTTCTTCGTTTTCCGATGTTCGAAATCGGCTCCAGTTCCGGATCGGTTGTTTTGCTGCCGACCCAGTTTAGCGCAGCAATCGCTAGTAGGGCAAGCGATGCGCTGTAGGCGATGTCAATGACGTCGTTCGGGTAATAGATCCCTTTCGAATCCAGCAGATAATACAGCAAATCCGCCAAGGTGAACAGCACCGAGGCCAGCGCAAAGTTACGGAAATAGCGCGGCGATTTTCCGTATCGAATCGCCAGTTTCCAGGTCAGCACAAAGAGGATAATCGCGATGTCCGTCACGACGGAGAGGATGCTCGTGTAATCGGAATTTACCCAGTCGGCTAGCATTGCGAAATTCCGGTCAAACAGAAACAGCCAGAAAAACTGCGTGCATAATAATAGGATAGTTACCGCATCGGCAACCATCTGAACCCGGTTCCATCTTCCGAGTTGCGATTGAACATAGATCGTAATTGCGATCAGGAGGAATACGTTCGTCAACACGTAGAGCAGATACATGACCGGGTTCTCCGGTATGGCACCGTTGATTGCGGTTTCTACCGCCCAGAAGAGATCACCGCAGCCCCACGCGAAGCTGGCGTATGCTCCAAAGAGAAACATACTCGAAACATGCTTGTGAGCGGACGACATTCGTGCGATTACATATAGGATAACGGCAGCCAAAAACGCATCCACTACCGACACGATGTTTGCCAAAGTCGTCCATCCAAAGGCAGAAACAAACGCATACAAAAGCCATCCGAAGACAACCAAAACGTACCAATAGGTTTTCGGCCGAGTCGTCGCCATAATAACCTCAAAGAAAACGATTCTGTTTCGGTGAGTGGGATGGAAGGTATAATAATCTGTATTCGATCCGTTGATCATATAAGAATAGTTTGATGTAAACCCATTGTAACATGTCTTATGCCATTTTTCAATTTTATACCGTAACCCCAACTACTCCGTTTGGCATGATCGTATTCTACGGTTGTTTTCATTGTCAGTCGTGATTTTCATTTTGTATTTTCCGGCAAAATACCATATGATAGGAACAGAATATATTTCACTTCTGATTGAGTAAAAGAGTCAGGGGAACCCCCAATGTCAAACGACACTCTAAATAATTACAAACTGCGTCCCACCGCGCTGGGTAACGTAACGCCCGAGGGCTGGCTTCGTTCGCAGTTGATCGTCCAACAGAACGGCCTAAGCGGGCATATTGACGCGCTCTGGGAAGACCTCGGCGAGCAGTCCGGCTGGCTCGGCGGCGCGGGCGAAAACTGGGAACGCGGGCCGTATTACCTCGACGGGCTGATTCCGCTTGCCTGGAGCCTCGGCGACACCGCGCTGCAGCAGAAAGCGCAGCGCTGGATCGAATGGATGCTCCAAAGCCAGCGCACGGACGGTTTCTTTGGCCCCGCGGACAATCCGGATTGGTGGCCGCGCATGGTCGCGCTCAAGGCGGTAACGCAGTATCACGAAGCCACCGGCGACGAGCGCGTTCTTCCGTTTTTGGATCGCTATTTTCGATTTCAGCTGGAGCACCTGCCGCAGCAGCCGCTCTCCATGTGGGCTGCAGCGCGCGGACAGGAGCAGCTCTTGCCGATGCTCTATCTCTACCGCCAAACCGGGCAGGCGTACCTGCTTGAATTGGCGCATCTCTTACGCGGGCAGAGCTATCGTTGGGATACATTCTTTCGCGCGTTTCCTTACCCCCAGCGCACGCACGCGTACCTCAACCGCCCGCTGTTTATGGCAGCAAAGCGCGTCACTCTGATTTCAGATTGGACGGCAAAGCGCCTCCGCCGGATTCGAGCGCCCAAACCGCCAACAAAAGCGCAGATCGACAAAAGCAACGCCTCCCGCTTCCTGCGCGTGTTTCACGAAACGCATTCCGTGAACCTCGCGATGGCGCTCAAGATGCCCGCGCTGGACACGCTCTTTGGCGGCGATCCCGCGGGAGCGGAGGCCTCCCAAGTCGGAATCGACGCACTGACAACATACCACGGCCTCGCGAACTTCGTCTTCTCCGGGGACGAGCACCTGAACGGACGCTCCCCCGCCGTCGGCGCGGAGCTCTGCCTCGTCGCCGAATACCTGTTTTCGCTCGAAACGCTGCTCGCCGTCACGGGCAAAGCGGCGTATGCCGATCTGCTGGAGCAGGTTGCCTTTAACGCCTGGCCCGCGACGTTTACGGGGGACATGTGCGCGCATCAATACGTGCAGCAGGTGAACCAGGTGGAGGCGTCGCGCAAAAAGCGCGGCTGGTACGACGCATACAGCGAGGCAAACCTCTTCGGGCTCAAGCCCAACTTTGGCTGCTGCGCCGCAAACATGCACCAGGGCTGGCCAAAGCTGCTCGGCAGTCTGCTGATGGAACATCCATCCGGCATTCTGGCAGCGGTATATGCCCCCTGCTCTGTAACCATATCCGTCGGCGGCACAACGATTCGTCTCACGGAGGAAACCGATTATCCGTTCGACGAGAACATTTCTCTAACTTTTAACGAAATTAATAACACAGCAAAATCGCTGGAATTCTCGCTGTTTCTGCGGATTCCCGCTTGGGCATCCACCTTCGAGCTGCTGCTCAACGGCGAGCCGCAAAGCGTGTTGCCAAAAGACGGTTTTGTGGAGCTCCGACAGTTTTTTCACAAAGGCGATCAGATTCAGCTGCGCCTTCCGATGGCGCTGCGTATACAAAAGGAAGCGGAAAGCGGCGTGACCTTCCATCGCGGGCCGCTGCTGCTCGCGCTGCCGATTGACGCAGAGCGCCGTATGGTGCGCGGCAGCCCACCGTTTGCGGACTACGAACTGTTTCCACGTTCCGAATGGCGCTTTGCGCTGGTGGAGTCCGAACTGGAGCATGCAAAGGTCGTCGTATCGTCGCCGGGCGAGCAACCCTTTGGTGAGGAATCGCCGCCGCTGACGGTTCGCCTGCGTCTGGCGCGCGCGCCGCACTGGCCGATGGTTCGGCACAGCGCGGGCCCCGTTCCGCCGCCGTTCTCTGCAAAAGAAGATGCTCTTTTTGAGCAAACGCTCGTTCCCTACGGCTGCACGCTACTAAGAATTGCGCAGTTCCCGGCCGCATCGATATTGAACAATAAGGAGTAACCAACATGCCTGCAACGCAAAAGACCAAGCTCGGCGCCAACAACTGGGTTGCCATCGTTCTGCTCGCGTTTTCCGGCCAGATTGCCTGGGTCGTCGAAAACTCCTGGTTCAACACGTTTGTCAACGACGTGATCTCCCCCAACCCGAAGGTGATTTCGCTGATGGTCGCGCTCAGCGCGGTCACCGCGACGATCACCACGCTCATCATGGGTACGCTGAGCGACCGCCTCGGCAAGCGCAAGGCGATCATCCTGATCAGCTACGTGCTCTGGGGCATTTCCACCATTGTGTTCCCCGCGGCGGGCGCCATCCACAACGCGACGCTGGCCATGACCGCCGTGATCGTGCTCGACTGCATCATGACGTTCTTCGGCTCCACCGCCAACGACGCGAGCTTTAACGCGTGGCTCACGAACGTGACCGACGAAACGAACCGCGGTACGGTCAGCGGCATTACGGAGATGTTTCCGCTGCTCGCCACCGTGGTGACCACGATTGTCTCCGGCATCCTGATTGAGCGCTTCGGTTACACACTGTTCTTCACGTCCATGGGGCTCATGGTCGTTGCCTGCGGCCTCGTCGGCGGATCGATCATGAAGGAAGCCGTGTTCGTTCGCGACACGAAGGAGAAGGTGGGCTTCTGGAAGCAGGCGTTCTCCGGCTTCTCGGTGCGCGCCGTGCGCGAGAACAAAATGCTCTTCTCGCTGTATTTCTGCGTGCTGCTGTTCGCCATTGCAGAGCAAATCTGTCTGCCGTATCAGATCATCTATTTCACCAAGACGCTGGGTTACAGCTATGAGACTATTGGCATCAACCTCGGGCTCATGGTGCTGCTCTCCGGCATTGCGGGCGTGTTCTTTGGCCGGTTGGTCGACCGCTGGGGCAAGCAGAAACTCATGCTCGTTGCGCTCGTGATCTCCGCGCTGGGGTTCCTGCTCGTCGCGTATGCGCGGGACATGGTCTTCCTTTGCATCGCGATTTTCGTGATGGCCTTCGGCCTCGTCTCCAAGTTGATTGTCAGCGGCGCCTGGATCAAGGATCTCACGCCGCCGGCGCAGGCGGGTCAGTTTCAGGGCATCCGAATGATCTTCTGGGTGCTGCTGCCAATGGTGATCGGCCCGTTCATCGGCGAGCGGATCATCAGCACGTTTGGCCAGCCGATCGTCGTCGACGGCAAGGCGGGTTTTCTGCCGACCCATCTGGTCTTCGTTGCGGCGGCGGTCGCCACGCTGATTGCGATTCTGCCGGTGATGCGGATGATTCGCGGCGCGGGCAAGCCCGCTGCCAACGTCGCCTCCGGCGACTCCGGCAACGCGCAATAACGAAGGCGCGTTTGAACTCGATCCGAGTAATAAAAGAGCAGCGGGGTTTTCCCATTGCTCTTTCTGCCTCAATGCTATAAATGATTATACTTTATCTGGACTACACAAAACAGAGACAAGGTCACGGAACACATTTTGCACGTTATATATGATAAAACTACTTGTAATTCCATCGGCTTTTGGTTAATACTGAACGTAGAATCCATCGATTGAACCGTTGCATGGAGGAATCCATTATGGCAAAGCAGACCTACGACGTCGTCGTCATTGGCGGCGGACTTTCGGGACTCACGGCGGCAAGCCTGCTGGCCAAACGCGGCCTAAGCGTTGCCGTTGTTGAAAAGAGCGACCAACCCGGCGGCTCCTGCGGCGTCTTCCGCCGCGGGGAAACCACATTTGATCAGGGTTCGGCCATGCTCTACGGCTTCGGCGAGCGCGGATTCAACGCGCACCGCTTCGTGTTCAACTGTCTAGAGGAACCCATTGATGTGCTCAAACACGACCTGCTCTATGTGGTCAACTACGAGGGCGAACGGGTGCGGTTTTATCCGGACGTCGAGCGCTTTTCGGAAGAGCTTGCGCGGGTGTTTCCCTCGCAGCGCGAGGCGATCCAGCGGTTCTATCGGGATATGACGAAATTATACCAGCACGTAATGGTCGAACGCCCGAGCTATACCACGGCGGACGAAACCGACCCGAAGGACGGGCTGAACGGCATGCTGCGGCACCCCGTCTCCTATATCCGTTTTTTGAGCTATCTCAACCGCAGTGCGAAGTCGCTGCTGCAGCAATATTTTACCGATCCGGCCATCTACAACTTCTTTGACAAGCTGACTTCTACCTATTGTTATGCGACGGTGGAGGAAGCGCCCGCGGTGCTCGCGGCGGTGATGTTTGTGGACAACCACGTCGGCGGGAGTTGGTACCCCGCGGGATCGACGCTGTTTCTGCCGGGCAAGCTTGAAAAATCGATTGAGGAACACGGCGGGGATATGTACCTATGTCGCGAGGCGACGAAAATTCTTTTTGCCGACGGAAAACCTTGCGGTGTGCGGCTCGACGACGGAACCGAGCTCTCCGCGGACGACGTGGTGTACTCCGGCACGGTTTGGAACCTCTACGAAAAGCTGCTCGACTCGGCGTATACCACACCCCAGCGGCGCGAATGGGCAAAGCGGCAGGTGCCGACGTACCCCAGCGTCGTGCTCTACGCGGAGGTCGACCGCGCGGCGATCCCGGCGGATACCGCCCCCGTCGAAATGCTGGTTGGTAACCCGAACCAGATTGACGAGAGCGAGATTACGGTGTATCTCTTCAGCATAGACGACCGCTCACTCTGCGCCGAGGACACCCACGCGCTGATGGCGATTGGCCCAACCTTTCAGAACTGGGCGGAGGTGGACGACGAAACCTATTCGCGTCTCAAGGATCTGGAGCAGGAGCGTCTGCTCGGCGTGCTGGAGCGGCGCTTTCCCGGCATCTCGAAATCCGTGCGTTACGCGGAGGTGTCCACGCCGCGCACGATTGAGCGCTATACGATGAAAAACGGCGGCGCGGTCGCCGGGCCAAAGCAGATGCTAGGGCAGCACATGTTCCGCCGCCTGCATACGAAGACGGAATGGGACACGCTCTATTGCTGCGGCGAGTCCACCGTGATGGGCACCGGCACGCCGACGGTTACGACCTCCGGCCTGTCCGCCGCGAACGCGATTCTCAAAAAGCGCGGCCTGCCGCTGTTTGTCTATCAAAATGATCAGCCGAACTTCGTGCGCCAGCTGCCGCATCCGTTCACGAAGGAAATGCTCTATGTCGAGGAACCAGAGCAGAAACGCGGACTCATGCGGGCCGCGATGCGCTGCCGCTTCTGCGAGCAGCCGTCCTGCTGCCGCGACACGAGCGTTGACATACCGGGCATTCTGCGCCGCGTTGCCGTTGGCAACTTCGCGGGCGCGAGAAAGCGCTATTTCGAACACCCGGCGGAGGAAGTCGCGCTCACCGCGATGGAACCACGCTGTGTGCACGCGGTCAACGGGGATACCGCTGTAGAAATTCTGCGCGTCATCCGCGCACTGAAAGAGGGGGAAGTATGACGAATTCGGTTGATGTACTCATTGTCGGCGGCGGCGCTGCCGGATTAACCGCAGCCGCTTACTGCGCGAAGGCGGGCTGGCACACGCTTCTTCTGGAACGAGCATCACACACCGGCGGGCTGGTGGGCAGTTTCGAACGCGAAGGGTTCACCTTTGACGCGGGCATTCGCGCGCTGGAGGATTCCGGCGTCATCGCGCCGATGCTGCGTTCGCTCGGCATCGATCTGCCACTCGTGCGAAATCCCGTTTCGGTCGGCATTGCGGATCGCTGGGTCCGGCTGGAAAACCGCGCGAGCCTGAAGGATTACGCTGACCTCTACAAATCGTTCTTTCCGGACAACGTAGCCGACATCGACGCGATTATGGCCGAGGTGGAACAGGTCATGGGCTATATGGACGTGCTCTACGGCATTGAAAACCCCTTGTTCCTCGAAAGCGAGCTGAAGGACCCGCAGTATCTCATGAAAACGCTGCTGCCTTGGCTTTTGAAATACTCGGTCAACATGAAAAAGGCAGATCGCCTCGACGAACCTGTTCGAACTTACCTGAAAAAGTTTACGTCGAGCGAAGAGCTGATCGACATGATCTGCCAGCACTTTTTTGCCGAAACGCCGACGTTCTTTGCGCTGAGTTATTTCGGACTGTACCTCGACTATCGCTACCCGCTCGGCGGCACGGGCGCGCTGCCGAACAAGCTCGAAGCCGCGATTCGCGAAAAGGGCGGCGAGGTTGTCACCGGCACCGCCGTCGTCGAGATTGACTCCAGCGCGCGAACGGCGACACTCGCGGACGGGCAGACCATCTCCTACCGGACGCTCATCTGGGCGGCGGATCAGCGCTCGCTCTACCGCGCGCTCAAACAGCCGCTGCCCCAGAAAGCGCTGCGACAGAAGGATCTCGCCGATCACAGCCACGGCATCGACTCCATCCTCACGCTTTACCTTGCGACCAATCTGCCGCCGGAACGGGTGGAATCCGTCTGCGGCGCGCACGGATTTTACACGCCGAACACAACCGGTCTTGGCAAGTTGCCCGTCTGGCAGTCGCTGCGCTGTGAGGGAGGCGAGGCCATCCGCGACTGGGTCGTTTCCTATTTAGAGACCACCACCTACGAAATCTCCGTGCCCGTCCTGCGGGACGCCTCGCTCGCGCCGGAAGGCCAGAGCGGGCTTGTCGTCAGCACGCTGTTTGACTATTCTCTGACCAAGTGGTTTGCCGACGCGGGCGAATACGACGCATTCAAGCAGCTCGCCTCAGATACGATGCTGCGCGTGCTCGGCGATACGATCTTTCCGGGACTACAGAACAGCGTCCGGTTCTCGCTCTGTTCAACGCCAATGACCATTGAGCGCGAAACGGGCAATCTCGAGGGCGCGATCACCGGCTGGGCAAACACGAACCGCCCGGTTCCCGCGGTGCACCGCTTCGGCGCAATTAAGCACTCCGTCGAAACGCCGGTTCCCAACGTTTTGCAGTGCGGCATGTGGACATTCAGCCCCGCGGGGCTTCCCGTTTCGATCATCACCGGCAAACTCGCCGCGGACGCCGCAACCGCCTCGCTCAAGCGGCGAAAGGGCGACGCATGATCGGTTTTTGGATCGAGCTGGCGATCATTCTGCTCGGTTTTACCGCCGCCGCGCTGTTATTCTACCGTATGCCCCGCCTACCATACGCAACAAAGACGCAGACAACCTTGCGTGTATCCGTGATCATTCCCGCGCGCAACGAGGCAAAGACGCTGCCGCTGCTGCTGGGCGATCTGGCGAAACAGACCGTCTCCCCGCTGGAAATTCTCGTTGCCGACGACGCGTCCGAGGACGGCACGGCGGAGGTTGCCCGCTCCCTTGGCGCAACCGTGCTCTCTCTGCCGAGCAAGCCCGCGGACTGGGTCGGTAAAAGCTGGGCCTGTCAAATGGGCGCGAAATCGGCTTCGGGCGACGTGTTCCTGTTTCTGGATGCGGACGTGCGGCTCGAGCCGGACGCGCTTAGCCGCATACTCAAGGCATATGAAGCGGGCGGAACCGTATCCGTTCAGCCGTATCACGCGACGCAGAAAGCCTACGAGCAGTGTTCCTTCTTCTTTAACCTGATTCAAATTGGGGCCATCGGCGCCACGCTGCCAAAACCGAAACAGTTCGGCCTCTTTGGGCCGGTCGTCGCGATTTCCCGTGCAAACTATTTCATGGCGGGCGGGCACGAAAGCGTGAAGGCAAGCGTGCTGGAGGACATGGCGCTCGCCGGACAGCTCCAGCGATCCGGCGTTCCGTTCCAACTGTTCATTGGGGAGAGCGACGTGTCGTTTCGGATGTATCCGGCGGGGTTTCGCTCGCTGCTGCAGGGATTTTCGAAAAATCTCGCGACCGGAGCCGCAAAGACGCCGCTTTGGTTGATTCTGCTGGTTGCGCTGTTCTTTGCTTCGCTCGCCTCCGTTCCACTGCATTTGGCACTCGCGCTGTTGCGTGGAGAGGCGATTGCGTTGTTGTATGCGGCGCTCTACCCGGTTTGGGTGCTCGCCCTCTTCTTGCTTGGGCGGCGAATCGGGCGGTTCTCGCCGGTAACCGTGCTCCTCTACCCATTACCGTTGACGTTTTATCTGCTCATCTTTCTCTATTCCGGATTGCTGCGGCTGTTTCGCTGCAAAGTTAAATGGAAAGGACGGGCGGTTCCGCTCGAGCGATGAACCCATGCAGGTTTTTTTCTGGAGTTCCGGGGTAACGGTTGCGCTGTTCTTCGCCATCTGGACAATCGTGCCGCTGCTGTTCGGTTGGATCAGTCTGCTGCTGCCGGATCGCTGGCTGGAGCCGGATCTTCCGCTCTGGCGCGCGCACCGCTGGGAACAGGACGGGCGCTTTTACGAGCGCGTGTTTCACATCAAGTCATGGAAGCACCTCCTGCCCGACGGCGGGGCGCTTTGGAAGAAGCGCGGCTACCAAAAACGCAATCTCAACGACTACTCGGAGGAGAACCTGCGGCGTTTTCTCATCGAATCCGCACGCGGCGAACTGATGCACTGGCTCGCGATTTCGCCATTCTGGGTGTTCGGGCTGTTCGCGCCGGGTTATGTGGTCTGGATCATGCTCGCCTACGCGCTCGCAGCCAACCTGCCCTGCATTCTCGCCCAGCGGTATAACCGCCCGCGCGTATGTGCGTTGTTCAGCCGCTTATACCCAATTTCGAAAAATATGCATTCTGCTTCGGAGGGCGGACAATAAGAAATCCATGCCTCCCTTCCGGTCCGTTTTCATCGCCTTTCATGCAGTCATTTTTTGGTATTGCTTCATCCTTTGTAATAAAGAAAACAGGTTAAGTATAATTTAGAAACAAATGGTTTCTTTCTTGCAGGTTTAACAAACAGAAACAGCATATTGTGTCTAAAAAAAACGCAGGACACAAAACATATATTATATATTGACAATGGATTTCGCTTTCTTTATAATCATGCATAACACAATGGCGTGTGATTATATAAATTTTATAGTCATACACCATTGTTGTTATTTTCTGGTTATTTTAGAAGGAGGAATTCGTAATGAAGAAAGTCATTAGTCTGCTGCTTGTCCTCGCGCTTGCCCTAAGCCTCGTCGCATGCGCAGCACCCGCCCCGGCAGCCACAGAGGCAACCGAAGCCACCGAAGCCCCCGCGGCCGAAGAAGCGGCAGCTCCCGCTCTCACCGAGCCCATCACCATCGGCACGATCTCGCCTAACACCGGTGCACTTGCTGAATATGGCGTAGCCGTAGTCAACGGAGCTAATCTTGCGATTAGCGAAAAGAACGCGGCTGGCGGTGTTCTCGGTCAGCAGATCAACGTCATCAGCCTAGATGATCTTGGTGAGCCGTCCGAAACGCTCAATGCGTTTAACTCGCTGGTTGCACAGAACGTTGGGCTTATCATCGGCTCCGTCACCTCGAGCTGCACCTCCGCGATCACCGGAGCTGCTAATGAGGAAGGCGTCGTCCTGCTGACACCCACCTCGACTGCCGACACCATCACCACCGAAGATGACTATGTGTTCCGTGCCTGCTATGCGGACGGTTTCCAGGGCGCCATCGCAGCCTACTACGCCAAGAGCGCGGGCTATACCGATGTCGGCGTGGTCTACTGCACGGCTGACACCTATTCCAAGGGTCTGTATGACTCCTTTGCGGCTGCCGCTGCGACCTATGGTCTCAACATCAAAGCCGTTGAATCCACTGCTTCTCTGGATGTTCAGGATTACACCAACCAGTTTGCCGCCATGGCGAGCTCCGGTGTGCAGTTCGTGTATGCGCCGTACTACTACAGCGTAATCGGCCCATACGTCGTCACGCAGGCTCGTGCGGCCGGCTACACCGGCATCATCATGGGCGCTGACGGTTATGACGGAACTCCGGGCAATGTTGCCGCAGGTGCCGACGTAACCGCATTCGACAACGTCTATTGGACCAACCATTATGACGCTGCCAACCCCGACCCGAAGGTGCAAGCTTTCGTAACCGCTTATGAGACGGCATACGGTTCTACCCCGACCGCACTCGCAGCTCTGGGTTATGATGCTGCCCTCATGTACATTGCAGC
Source organism: Christensenella sp. (assembly GCA_034927595.1). Taxonomy (GTDB): domain Bacteria; phylum Bacillota; class Clostridia; order Christensenellales; family CAG-138; genus UBA7703. Next base: position 5,491 of record JAYFPQ010000019.1, on the reverse strand, counting down.
TATTGAAAAAGCTGGCAGCGCCGATCCGGAAGCGGTTCGCGCGGCTCTGGCTGATACCTCTGCTGTGTACTCGTGCGTGACCGGCACCTTCTCGCTGGATACCACCGGCACGCCTGCGAAGGGCGCCGTTATCCTCTCGTTCTTTGCAGATGGTGATAAAGTCGGCACGAAGCTGATTGACGCCGTCAAAGAGCTCAAATAACGAAGCATTCGCAAACAGTATATTGGACAAAGGAGGCGAGGCTCACGCCGCGCCTCCTTTGCCGTTAATTTCGAAAGGCGGAACGAACAAGTGAGCACATTCTTGCAAACATTGTTTGTCGGGCTTCGACTCGGGAGCATCTATGCACTCGTCGCACTCGGCTATACCATGGTCTACGGTATCATCCGTTTGATCAACTTTGCCCATGGCGACTTCATCATGGTCGGCGGTTACACGATGATCTTTACCATTCCGGTAATGATTTCTCTTGGGCTTCCGATCTGGGTCTCCGTATTCCTCGCGATTTTGGTTTGCGCGCTCGTCGGCATATCGACGGAGCTGATCGCCTACCGTCCCGTCCGCAAGAAAGGCACCTCGATGTCGGCGCTCATTACGGCCATCGCGGTCAGTCTCTTCTTGGAAAATCTTGCACAGGCGATCCCGCAAATCGGACCCAACCCGAAAGTCGCGAATCAAATTTTTGCAGCCGGCGGCATCCGCATTGCGGAGGTTACGCTCGACTGGACGACGCTCATGACCATCTGCATCAGCATCGTCGTCATGGTAGTGCTCTACCAGTTCACGCAGAAGACGACGATCGGCCGCGCGATGCGCTGTGTGTCCGAGGATAAACCCGCTTCCATCCTCATGGGCATCAACGTCAACCGTACGATCGTTACGACGTTTGCCATCGGCTCCAGCCTTGCCGCAATCGCCGCTTTGATGTATATCGCCCAGTATCCCAAGGTCTATACGACCATGGGCTCTATGTTGGGCCTCAAGGCTTTCGTAGCTGCCGTTCTCGGCGGCATCGGCATCATCCCCGGCGCAATGCTCGGCGGTTTTGTCATCGGCCTTGTCGAGTCCTTTACGACCAGTTATATCAGTTCCAGCTTGGCGGATGCGTTTGTGTTCCTAATCCTCATCGCCGTGCTGATTCTCAAACCTGCCGGAATCCTCGGAAAGAACATGGGTGAGAAAGTATGATCAAAAACAGAACAACACAGGGATACATCCTCAATACGCTGGTCATCGCCATCCTGCTCATCGGATTCTCCTTCATCAAGGAGAGCTTCGGCAAGGCGGGCGATTTCAAGCTCATCATCGCGCCCAGCATCTGGCAGTGCTGCTACCTGATCATCCTTGCGACTTCGCTGAACATGACGCTCGGCTTTCTGGGTCAGCTGTCACTGGGCCACTGCGGTTTCCTGGCCATCGGCGCCTATGCCGCGGCCTTGCTCTCGCTCGCCGCGGAGCGTGCGGGCGTGTTTGAAGAAAAGAGCGGCACGGCGTTCCTGCTCGTGCTCGCGGGCTGCATCATCATCGCGGGCGTGCTCGCCGCCATCGTGGGTCTCATCGTTGGTATACCGGCGCTGCGCCTCAAGGGCGACTATCTCGCGATCATCACGCTGGGCTTCGGCATGATCATCGTTAACATCATCAACAACCTGCCCTTTGCGGGTCAGGAAGGCCTCGCGCTGGGTTCTGCCGCAGCGTCGCTGTATAAAAACGGCCTCGGTTTCGGCACCACGTTGAAGGTCACCTATATCTGGGTCGCTGTGCTGGTCACGCTCGTGTGCGTAATGATGATGTTCATGTTCGTGCGCTCGAAGTACGGCAGAGCCATCCGCGCCATCCGCGACGACGAGATCGCGGCCTCCGCCTCCGGCATCAACACCTCTTATTACAAGGTGTTCACGTTCGCCTACTCCGCGTTCTTCGCGGGCGTTGCCGGCGCACTCTACGCTTGTTCCAACGCGACACTCTCCACCTCGTCTTTTGCGTTCTCCAACGGCGGTATTTTAAACTCCACGTTCATCGTCGTCATGGTCGTGCTCGGCGGCATGGGCTCCCTCACGGGTTCCATCGTCGCGGCGGTGATCATGTTCCTGGTCAACTATCAGATCAAGAACGGCCTCTGGGTCAAGGCGCTGCCGATGTGGCTGCAAAACATATTCGCGTTCCCGATGCTCGTGTACGCCGTCGTGCTCGTCATCGTGATCATGTTCCGCCCGAAGGGAATCTTCGGCACCTATGAGCTCTCGCTGCGGAATTTCTTCTCAGATCTCAAGACGCGGCGCCAGAACCAGCTGGCTCTGAAAAAGGAAGGCAAGGAGGCGCAGAGCAATGGCTGAACAACGAACTCCCGTACTCGAAACGCGCAAACTCGGCATCACTTTTGGCGGACTCGTCGCCGTTTCCGACTTCAACATCAAGGTGTTTTCGGGTGAGCTCGTCGGCCTGATCGGCCCGAACGGCGCAGGCAAAACGACAGTCTTTAACCTGCTGACCGGCGTGTATAAGCCGACCGAGGGTTCGGTGCTGCTCGAAGGCGAAGTGCTCAACGGACGCAAAACGCATCAATTTGTCAACGCCGGCGTTGCGCGTACCTTCCAGAACATTCGCCTGTTCAAACAGATGAGCGTCATCGAAAACGTGCTTGCCGCGTTTACGAAGGACATCTCCTACAACATGTTCGACGCGCTGCTGCGCACGCCGAAATTCTGGAAAACGGAAAAAGCGCTGCGCGAAAAGGCGCTCGACCTGCTCTCGATCTTTCATCTGGAGGACAAAGCGGACGAAATCGCCTCCAGCCTGCCCTACGGACAACAGCGCAAGCTAGAGATTGCCCGCGCGCTCGCGACGGACATGAAACTGCTCCTGCTGGACGAACCGGCCGCGGGCATGAACCCCACGGAGACCGCCGAACTGCTCGATTGCATCAACTCGATTCGCAGCCGCTTTGGCATCGCCATTCTGCTCATTGAGCACGATATGTCGCTCGTCATGAACATCTGCGAGCGCATACAGGTCATCGACTACGGCGTTACGTTTGCGGAAGGCCTGCCGGATGAAATCGCCAAGAATCCGAAGGTCATCGCGGCCTACCTAGGGGAATAGGAGAACGATATGCTGGAAATCAAGGATATCAACGTATACTACGGCGCGATTCACGCGCTCAAGGGGATCAATCTTACCGTCAACGACGGCGAGCTCGTTTCCCTGGTCTGCGCGAACGGCGCGGGTAAAACCACCGTTCTCCATACGATTTCGGGACTGCTACGCGCGTCGACGGGCGAAATCCTGCTGGACGGCAAGAACCTGCAAAAGGTTCCTGCGCATTCGATCATCGAGATGGGCCTCGCGCACGTACCGGAAGGACGCCACATTTTTTCGCGCATGACCGTAGAGGAAAACCTGCGTATGGGGGCGTATATTATTAAAGACGCCAAGCAGATCAGCGAGAACCTCGAACGCGTGTATCATCACTTTCCGCGGCTCAAGGAGCGCATCCGCCAGCTCGGCGGCACGCTCTCCGGCGGCGAGCAACAGATGCTCGCGACCGGCCGCGCGCTGATGACGAATCCTAAGATTCTGCTCATGGACGAGCCTTCGATGGGTCTTTCGCCCATACTGGTCAACGAGATTTTCTCCATCATCGAACAGCTCCACGCCAGCGGCATTACGATTCTGCTGGTCGAGCAGAACGCAAAGAAAGCGCTGGCCGTTGCAGACCGCGCCTATGTGCTGGAGACGGGCAAGATCTCAATGTCCGGTCCGGCGAATAAGCTGGCGGAGGACGACCGCGTTCGCAAGGCATATCTCGGCGCATAACACGCCCAACCGAAAGGAGAACCGATTTCGATGGCTCATTTTGTGATTACGATCGCGCGTGAAAAAGGCAGCGGCGGATACGACATTGCCAAGAAACTCTCCGAACGGCTCAACGTTCCATTCTACGATCGAAAGCTCCTACGAATCGCCTCCGACGTGAGCGGCATCAACGAGCAGCTCTTTGGCGAGGTGGACGAACGCCTCGGCAAGCACGAGATGATGCGCGCCGCGGAAAAGGTCTACTCCGGCGAGGTGCTGCCGCCCGACAGCGACAACTATATTTCGCAGGAAAACCTCTTTCAGTTTCAGGCGAAGATCATTCTGGAGCTCGCAGAAACGAGCAGCTGCATCATCGTTGGCCGCTGCGCGGACTATATTCTCAAGGGCAAGCCGTATTTATTGCGCGCGTTCATCCATGCGCCCATGGAATCTCGGGTCGAACGCGTCGCCTCCTATTCGCTGGCCTGGAACGAAGCGGAGATCAAGAAGTACATCAGCGAGCAGGACAAGCACCGCGCGGATTACTACCGCTTCTACACCGGCGAGGACTGGCGGGACGCCTGCCATTACGACGTCAGCCTGGATTCCTCCGTGCTCGGCCCGGACGGGTGCGTGGAGCGTCTGGTCAAAGCGATCCCGATCTTTACGCAGGAGTAAACGGTTCCGCTTTTAATTTTCGTGCTCTGAACGCCTGCGGTTTTCCCGCTGGCGTTTTTTATCCCAATAGTCACGCAACAATCAGGTAGGTGTTTTATGAATCTCAAGCGTTTGACGCAGGCGTTCTCCGTCTGCAAAATTGAGAACCTCGCACAAGCAGATCTGACGCGCGAGTTCGTCTTCTTCGCGAGAACGGACGAGGAGCTCTCCCTCGTCTGCGAAACGGAGTACGTTCCGACGGACACGCTCGCGCGGGAGGACGGCTGGCGCGCCTTTCGCATTGAGGGCATTCTGGACTTTTCGATGGTCGGCGTGCTCGCGAAGATCTCCTCGCTGCTGGCGGAACACGCTATCAGCATCTTTGCCGTTTCAACCTACAACACGGATTATATCTTCACGAAAGAGGAATCCTTCGACACGGCGATTGCGCTTTTGGAGCAAGCGGGATACACTGTTCTTTGAGCGGGCACGCCGCAAGCGCATCCGCACCAATCGCGTACAAAGGAGCATCTATGACGCAGGACGAACAATTCATGCGCGAGGCGATTCGCCTCTCCGAGCAGGCTGTGGCGCACGGAAACGAGCCGTTTGGCGCCGTGCTGGTCAAGGACGGGGAGATTGTGTTTACCAGCGAGAACCAGATTTATACAAAGTCCGACCCCACCTGGCACGCCGAGGCGGGGCTGCTGCGCCGCTTCTGCGCGGACACGGAGATTACGAACCTCAGCGAGTTTACGCTCTATTCCAGCTGCGAGCCGTGCTTCATGTGCTGCGGCGCAATGGTTTGGACCAAGCTTGGGCGGCTCGTCTATGGCGCGAGCGACATCGATCTTTGCGATATCCTCGGCAAGCCGGGCAGCGCCTGCTGCGAAATCGTGTTTTCGCGTTCTTCGCACCAGCCGGAGGTAACGGGCGGTGTGTTGCGCGAGGAAAGCCTCGCCGTGCTACAGAAGTACTTCTCCCAACGAGAGAAGGGATAATCTGCTCTACTACCCGCAGAAAAGGCCGCCGGTGTTC
>JAYFPQ010000164.1:0-5109 GCA_034927595.1 Christensenella sp. | reverse complement strand
TCGCGTGCTATTTCTGTCTTGTATTGAAGCTTCCGATCGTAATCTTCGAATGGCAGCTCTTACAAAGCGCCATGAGGTTGCCCTCCTCGTTCGTACCACCGTTTGCCAGCGGCAGGATGTGATGCACTTCCTCAGCGGCAGAGAGTCTGCCTTCGCTCCGGCACTGCTCACACAAAGGATGTCTTAATAAAAATCGCGCGCGGAGTTTCTTCCACGCGCGACCGTATCGTTTGTTGGTATCCGGGTCTCGAAGGTATCGGTTGTACTGTCGTTCGGCGATGTGTCTATGTTCATCACAGTACTGACCATCGGTCAGCCTCCCGCACCCCGGGTAGGAGCACGGACGCTTGGGTTTCTTTGGCATCACAGTCCTCCAAAGGAAAGAAAAGAGCCTCCGCGTTTCGTTCGCAAAAGCTCTTTTCTTTTTCGACATCATAAGAATATCAAAGGATGATACTCTCATTCAATCACATTTACTCTCATCTTTTAGGAAAACTAACCGCTTCCAGCGCTTCGTCGTGGAGTCTGAACAAATGCTGAATGCTATACCCTAGCTCAACAGAAACTTCTTCCCACCGTTTGAAGCACAGATACCGCAGCTCCAGTATCGTCTGGTACTCCGTGTTCTCCACGCGCTTAATCCGCTGCATGATCTCCGCCTTGAGATCGACAAGCGCGTCGATATCTTCGTTGATCTCGTTCTCCAAATCCACCATCTTGGCGATGGTATCCTCCATGGAGTGCAGGTTGGGCGTCGCCGCTTTCGGCGCGCCGGACAGTGTTCCAGTCGCCTTACCTAGTAGGTCACGCAGGCACATCACCTGTGCCAGCTTGCTGTTGATCCGCTGGTCAATCCGGTATGCCTGCGAAAGGTAATCCTTGGTGCTCATATGAAACCTCCCTTATCAAATCTCGATTCCCGCATATGCCCACAGCACGGCTTTCACATCGTCCACCGACCGAACCACATATGCGTGGCCCCCAGCAACTTTAATCCTGTGAATGGTGCGCTCCTGCAGCTTTGTCACGCTGCCCTCCGGTGTCTTCACCTCAAAAGCAAAGAAGCGTCCGTCCAGACAACAGATCACATCCGGAATACCTGCCGTCCCGTACATCCCGACATGCTCTTTCCATGCAAAGCACCGTGGAACCATCTTCAACATCCGCATGATCGCGGCGGTGATATCTTTTTCCAGCATGTTCGATAAATGCTCCTTTCTGTACCTGTAACTAAAAAGCCCCAAAATCGGGCTGTTTGAGGATCGTCGCACCTTGTCGCAGGTCTTTTAGGTCTTTTCCTATATATAGCGTTTTTTACGTAATACCTGTTTTACTTGCGACATCTGCGACAAGAGGTTAATCAAACGGGATTCTGTCCTTGTATTCGGTAAATCCGCCCATGTCAAAGCGCAGGCGAAACCCAATGAATATGGTCGTTTCGCTTCCTCCGGCATGTGGGCGTTTCCGATCCACACGCCCGTACATCGCCAGAATCTGCTTAAAGTTGCGCGTATTCTCCGGAAAACAGCCGTTCGCGTCGCACCATTTCTTATATCGGTCGTAAACTGCCGACGTCCGTTCCTCCGCGTTCGGGATCGGTTGCATCTCGTCCTCGATGAACAGCCCAACCTTGTCGCTCTCATGCCGATACCGGTCGGTCGCAAAGCGCACCGATTCCGGCATCGTCAACCCTTCCGCCGCCACCACTTGATATCCTTCCAGCAGCCAGTTCAGGATCGCGCTCTGATTGCGAGGCTGCATGAACAGGGTTTTTAGCGTCTTATCCTGCTGATTTTCTTCAAAATGGCGCTCAAACGGAATGATCATGATCCTGCCGCTGGAAAACAGCGTCATATCCGTGACCACTGGCAAATAGTTCGTGTTCATGTATATCTTGAACTGCGGCTGAAAATCAAAGCTGTTCTCATGCAGGAACCGCGCGTTGAGCGTATCGTTGCCCGTCATGCTCTTTACTTGCGCAGCGTTGAGCAATAACCCCCTGCTCGGCTCCGAGATGTTGGCAAAACGTATCCCTGCGAGCCGCGCGATATCCTCGGTAGGATTTTGACTGCTGACGTTTTGCTTCATGCTGATCGTTTCCGGCCGCACCGTACTGCCGTAGTCGCCCATAACCCGAAGCACACTCTCCATGAGCGTCCCTTTGCCGTTTCGCGTCGTCGCGCCGTATAGGATAAACATACACTCGAAGCGCGTGTCACCGCTCAAGCCGTAACCCAGCGTCCGCTGCAAAAATCGCGCTCTTTCTTGATCCCCGCTAATGATCTCGTCCACAAACGCGTCGAACCGATCACACCGAACAGATGGGTCATACGCCACGCCCGAAATCTTCGTGAGTTTGTCTTCAGGGTCATGGGGCAAGAACCGCGTATCCCTAAGATGCATTGTCCCGTTTTGGCAGTTGAACAAGAACGGGTCGGCGTCGAACGCTTCCATAGGGATTGGATACACGCCCTGCGCATCCTTGAGTATGGTTTCCCTATTCCTGCGCACCTGCCACTTTTTGCATTGATCGATGTACTCTTTTCGCGTCTGTTCGTCCGCGATGTTCAGTGCATAGACCATCAGCTCATCGGCGAGCGTTTTACATAGTTCCATCGCTTTCAGCCCGCCGACGTCGGGTTCCCAACGTTTGCCGCTGAAGATGTACCAGAGCTTTCGTTCAGGCACAAAACGGGCGACCCGGTTATAGTAGTCTGAGAACAGCCTACTATTGCCGATGTCGGTATTCGGATAGAGCCGATTGCGTTCCGGACGCAACGTGTGCAAGGAAAGCGGTTCATTGCTTTGAGCAACCGGACAACCTCGATCAACGCATGGTAGATTTTTCGCCTGTTCGACTCTGTCCACCAACCAGTTGCGAAACAGTTCCCGATCGCCGACGAGCAGTTCGTTCGGGTCTTTATACCTCTCTGGCGTCGTCAGACGGATATGCGGAATGTTCATCGCTTCGAGCTGGCCTCCGAGTTTTTCCGCTGCTTCATTCCCTGCATCGTCCCGATCCATGCACACGACGATTGCAGGTATCTTCTCCCGCGCTCGGAACGCATCGATCAGTTTTCTGGTTCCGGTTCCACATGTGGCCACGGCATGACCGCCTTCCTGCATGATCGACAGCGCACAGAACGCGCTCTCAACGACGAATACAGGCTCGTTCTGATCCAACGACTCTTCATAGAACAGGGGCTCCGGCCCGACGTTATTTGTGCGCGGCTTAAAGAATCGTTTCTCCGTAATGCTCCGGGAGGTATAGTAGCTCGCACGCGTCCCGTACGGGATGACGATCGCATCCCGTTTCGCGTCATAGCCGAATCGGAATCGCAGCATACTTTCCCCAGTGAATCCACGCGACTGCAAGTACAACTGTGCGCGTGGTGCAACGGAGAACGCTTCCACGCAAGCGTCGATATATGCCGAAACGCCCGTCTTATCGACAACCGCTCTTTTCTTGATCGGCGGTAATGCTGAGTCCAGATGGAATGTTTCGCAGATCCATTGTGCCGCCTCCGCGATACTGACGTGCTTTAGCTTCGATGCCAAATCGATCGCGTCGCCGGACGCGTCGCAGCCAAAGCACTTGAACCTTCCATCCTTAAACGAAAGCGAGGGCGTCTGATCATCGTGAAACGGGCATCTTGCCTTCCCGCCGTGAACCGTAATGCCAAGTGTGCTCGCCACTTCTTCGATATTCGCCGTCCGTCGGATCTGCTGATAATCAATCAAACGCGTCCCTCCCGTCATATGGTCGTAAGCTGGTCATTTCATGTTCGCACCATTCTGTTAGGGGCATACCGATTCCCGCCTTTTATGTTCTTTGCCGTCCCGATCAAAGAAGCGAATCGTCATATGCTTTCCCAACGCATGCGAAATCTCGCGTTGCATGCCCGAACTATAGTGGTCGCCAAATACCCAGATCTCCTCACAAAGATCCAAGAGGCGCAGCCCCATATCTATCCCGTCTAGCCGCTCTTTGTATTGCTTGTCGTCGAGAAAGCGCGGGTACATCAGGTGCGGGGTGATCGGCATATACCCGCTGATATAGGCGAATCTTGAATACCGGCGCGCGTTCTGCACATTCTCCTGCACGCAACCCGCAAACGGGGAGCAGACGAAGATCATCGGTCGGTCAGTCCTTCCCAGAAGCAGAACGCGCGGGTGTCCCGATAATTCCGTCGGGGTTGCCAAATTCAACTCGTCTGACATGTCTTGCCTCCATTCCCAGCCGCGCACGCAGCGCGTCGTTTTCTTCTTCCAATTCCTTCACGCGGCGCGAGAGAAACCCGATGTTGTTTTCAAAGTGCTTCACTTTGTTGTCATACGCTTCCGTTGCACGCTTCAACGTGTTCTTTGCAGCCGTCGCTTCGGCGCGCATATTTCCGAGCTCTGCCCGCAATTCCAGATAATGCGGATTTTTCATGAGGCGGATCACCCCGGCGCGAGCGACTTGATCGGTCGATATGGTTTGTTTCTCAAGGGGGGCATTATTCTCTATCTGTGCGACACCCCCGTTTACTGTTTCTTTATAGGCCCCGTAGATTGTTCTTTCTCCAGAGTCAATCTTTTTTAATAAATCAGGGCGCTTATCAGCCACGATCGCTGCACGTTCATACTGTCGCCCGCTACTAAATCCAGTAGCCTGAGCAATCCTGTCGGTAGTACGTCCGATTTCAGGGGTGTGACGTCCGTCACACCCCTTAGAAACATGCATATCTCGGGCGCTTTCTGACATTTTTGTACGCGCTTTTGCTTGCTCGATCGCCTTGATCTTTTCGGCATATTCCAACCGCTCGGCGGTCGTAAAGTTTAGGCGCTGCTCATTTTCCGCGATCTCGATTTCCAGCATTTCTTCCGCCTGTATAGGAGAAAGCACCGTCGCGCGCAGCTCCGCCAAGTGGATGAGTTTTGCCGCTTCCAGCCGACGCAGGCCGGCGATCAGCTGATACGATCCGTTTTGGCAGTCCATGACCGTAATCGGGTTGATCAGACCGTGTTTTCCCAAGTCCGCAGCCAGCGCTTCAATGTCGCCGGTATCCTTCCGGATACGGGAGGAAACTAGGACGGTTGAGATTGGGATTAGTTGTGTTTCATATC
>JAYFPQ010000075.1:0-10461 GCA_034927595.1 Christensenella sp. | reverse complement strand
ATGGCGAAAATCGCCGAGGAAACGGAAAAGCACATCCATTACGACAAGCGATTCCGCATCACGGAGTTCCATATTAAAAACACGGTGGACGCGATTTCCCACGCAACCTGCGGCATGGCGATTGACCTCAATGCGGATGGCATCGTCGCCTGCACGTTGACGGGCATCACCGCGCGAATGATCTCGCGGTTCCGTCCTCCGGTGGACATCATCGGGCTCACGACAACTCGGAAGGTCTGGTACAAACTGGCGCTGAGCTGGGGCGTAACGCCGGTCATGAGTGGAACCTTCACCTCGACGGACGTGCTGTTTTATCACGCGACGGAGACGGCGAAGAAGGTATTCGACTTACATCCCGGGGATCATATCATCATCACCGGCGGGCACGTCAGCGGCGTTTCCGGCAACACGAGCCTGATTAAAGTGGAAACGATCTGAACGAATTCTTAGCAAAAAAAAGAGCGCGCGAGCGCTCTTTTTTGATGCGATATGCAAATTCGGTATTTCTTGTTTACTTTCCGTTGCGGAGCTGTCCGCCGCGAACGGCGCGCTCGAGATAACCGCCGCGTTGAACCTTGATATCCGAAACGGTGACCACCGCGCCGTTGCAGTGCGATTCCAGAATCGCGATGGCCTGCGGCAGGCGCTTGCGCTGCATGGTCATAATCAGCATGCTGCGGTCGTCGTCCCGACCGTGGACGTCCAACGACGTAATGCCAAAGCCCTTCTCGCGAAGACACGCTTCCGCCTCTCTTGCAGAAGCCATGTCCGGCAACACAACCTGCATGGAGCTTAGACCAAACGCAAGCAGCTCGTCGAGCCAAGATCCGATGTAGTTGCCGCAGGCAAAGGCAAGGGCATAGACAATCCCCTTTAGAAAGTCGGTTTTGAAGCCGATGAGAACACTGCTGGCAACAATGAGCCAGAGCGAGATTTCCAGTATAGCGATCATCGAACCGATGGTGCGCTCGCCGCGGTTGATCAGTACGATGCGAAGTGTACCGAAAGACACCTCGAGAATCTTTCCGAAAAAAATAAAGAGATAAACCCAGACTGTTGAACCCATTGCAAAGGTTTCGATCGATTGTAAAAATTCGTTCACGGTTCAACCTCCTTTCAGCTTGCCGATTATACTGTACGCGTGCTAGGATTGTCAATGAAACCAAATGTGAACCAAAGCGGCGGAAAAACAAACTCAGGAAAGCGTAAGGGAGAATGGCGACGACGACGAAGAGTGGCGGCTCATCCACGCATGGCGTGGATTGGAATCCGTGGCATGGATGTCATAAGTACTCCGCCGGGTGCTTGAATTGCTATGTCTACCGCATGGACGGCAGGCATCAGAAGGACGCAAGCCTCGTGCAAAAGACCAGTGCGTTCTATCTGCCGATTTCGCACGCGCGGGATGGTTCCTACAAGATTCCGTCTGGCTCACTGATTGGAACGTGCTTTACGTCCGACTTTCTGCTGGAGGACGCGGACGCCTGGCGCGGCGAAGCCTGGCGCATGATGCGAGAGCGTTCGGACTGTCATTTTCTATTCATTACGAAGCGGATTACTCGATTTGACAATTGTATTCCAGAGGACTGGGGCGAGGGGTACCGGAATCTGACGATTTGCTGTACGGTGGAAAATCAGGCGAAGGTGGACGAGCGCCTGCCGGTGTTTCGCGACGCGAAGATTGCGCATAAGATCATTGTTTGCGAGCCATTGCTGGAACGGTTGGATCTTTCGCCGTATCTGGGCGACTGGGTGGACAGTGTCTCCGTTGGCGGCGAGTCCGGCGAGCAGGCGCGAACCTGTAATTATGATTGGATTTTGGACATTCGCGAGCAGTGTATGGCAGCAAACGTTCCGTTCTGTTTTCGGCAGACGGGCGCCAATTTTATAAAGGACGGAAAGCGGTATCGCATTCCTCGCAAGCTACAGCACGCGCAGGCGCGCAAGGCAAACATCAACACGAAGAGAACCGCCCCGAAGCGACACAGAAACGCCGCGCTCGATCAGGATTCCGGCGTGTAGTCCGAAACGTAAACACCCGTGATGCGGCTGTCGCTGTCGCAGGAAACAGTTTCGCTGACGCTTTCCCCAACGGCAAGCGGTGTATCATAGGTTGCGCTGATGACGCTGGAGGTAACCACTTCGCCGTTTGAGTCAACGAACTCAACGAGCGCTTCCAGCGAACCGAGTTCTTCCGTGCCGAGGTTGAGAAAGTGGACGCGCACACTGGTGGTTCCGCCGTCGACGGAGAGCTCGCGAACGGTCGCCTCAATTTGGCTGCCACCGTAAAATATCTTGTATTCAGAATTCAGGATCGTGGTAGATGTGGTTTTGCAACCGGCGGACACCAGAAGCGCCGCAATTAGAAACACGACCGCAATTCGCTTGATCATCATATACGGAATATTCCTCCAAATCGATGTGTTGCATTTGCAAATCACATGTGAATATTATATGAGATTTCTGATGGCAATGCAATGAAACGCCCACGGAATCCCTGTTTGTTTCACAATTACGCTGTGGAATAAGGACGAAATGAACTCGATTCAAGCGTTGACAATTGTGGGGTGAATTTGCTATACTTCATAAGGTGCGTTCTTGGAGAGATGTCCGAGTGGTTTATGGAGCCAGTCTTGAAAACTGGTGATGCTGAAAGGCACCGGGGGTTCAAATCCCTCTCTCTCCGCCAGCATCGAAAACTTTATACGGAGAAGTACCCAAGTGGCTAGAAGGGGCTCCCCTGCTAAGGGAGTAGACTGGGGTCACCGGTGCGTGGGTTCAAAGCCCACCTTCTCCGCCCCAAAAGAGCATCCGAATGGATGCTCTTTTGATTTGGAGAAAGGGATTTGAAGGGCGGGAAGCAAAACGTCCAGTGGACGGTTTGCCCGCCCCGGGGAGCGCCGCCGAAAGGTTACGCAGCGCAAAGCGCAAGCAACCAGCAGGCGAAGCGGAGAATCCCACTCTGTCCGTTTTGAATTAAGATGGAGGGATTCGAAGGGCGGTTCAGCAAAGCGTCCGGTGGACGGTTTGCCTGCCCGGGAGCGCCGCCGAATGGTTGCGCAGCGCAAAGCGCAAGCGACCCGTAGGCGAAGCGGAGAAACCCACTCTCTCCGCCAAAAACAAAGAGCACCCAATGTGGTGCTCTTTTGTTCTATTCAAACTTATTTTCTCGGTTCGGCGGTGCTTTCGCGTACGATCAGCTTGCACTGCGGCAACACCACGGATTGGCAGGGTTCGCCGTTGATTGCTTTTTGCAGCAGCTCAATCCCCAATCGCCCCATTTCCTGCCGGTCAACGGCCATGGTGGTCAGCGAAGGAATCAGATACTTTGAGGAAAGCACATCGTCAATGCCGATGACGGAGATATCATCCGGCACGCGAATGCCGCGGTGATGGAGCCGGCGCAGTGCACGCATGGCGTAAAAGTCCGTTGCGCAGAAGAGCGCGGTTGGCAGGTGTGTTCCGCCCAGCGCTTCGTCGATGCAGGGCCCAAGCGATTCTTCGTTGTATACATTCAACTGAATCCGGTTTGTGCTGAGCGCAATATCCGCCTCGCTCGTCGCTCGACGAAATCCTTCGAACACAAGCAGGTTAAAGTCGTGTTGTTTGTTGTTGCCGATAAACGCAATGTCCCGATGCCCGAGGTCGATCAGGTATTTCGTTGCGGTGTAGGCGGCGTGCTCATAATCCACCTGAACGGACAGACAGACGTCCCCGCTGCGGCGGCTGCTGTCCAGCACGATAATTGGAACGTTCCGCGTTTTCAACTCGGACAGCACGATGCGGTCAATGTCGCCATAGGAGAGAATGCCGTCAAGAATGTCTGAACGAAGAATGTCCGAAAACGACAACTCCGAACCTTTGTAAAACGTGGACGCAAACAATAGATTATAGGAAAGATTTTCGCAGGCCTCCATCACGCTGGTGTTCAGTTCCGTGTAAAACAGCCGATCCTGCAGCGGATATTCGTTTCGAAACAATACCGCGATGTTTGCGCCCACGGAATTCAGCCGCCCGGGCGCATGGTGCAGGTATCCCGTCTGCTTGACGATGCCGAGAACGCGCGCGCGCGTGCTTTCGCTGATGCCGGGTTTGTCGTTCAACGCAATGGAAACAGCGGAGGGGGAAACACCTGCCAACTTCGCGATTTCCTGAATGGTGATTTTCTCCATAAAGTTACCTCAACTCGATTGTAAATTGAGTATACTAAAAAATATTAGTTAACGCAACACTTTTATTACATCGAATTACGCTGATTTATGCGAATAATCTACTCGAAAACTGCTTGACAAGTGTAGAAAAAGCGGCTAAACTAAAAACAACTGAAACAACTAAAAAGAATTAGCTCTTAACAAAACGAATCGAATCGAGTCAAACGGATCACTAAACTAAGTTCACGCGCCGGGTCAAGCGCCGAACAATCCGAAACCAAAATACTATATAATGAATCAAACTTATTTTCCAAGCAACACCTAGGTGTTTTCTTTCGTATGCCCTTTTACAGAATAAAATAGAACATTACCAAGCAAAGTCCTTTCTACCGTATACGCTGGAGCAGCGCAATTAAATCCGTATTTTCCGGCGAGAGCCGGGATATAGAAAGAAAATAAGGAGAGAAAGAACAATGAAAAAGGTCTTAGTACTGGTTCTGTGCCTGATCATGGCTCTGAGCAGCTTTGCCTGCACGGCAAAGGCACCCGCCGCGGCAACGGAAGCCGCTGCAGCCCCGGAAGCGACCGCCGCACCGGAAGCCGCGACGGAAGCCGCCGCGCCGGAGAGCAAACCGCTCAAGGTCGGTATCGTCGTTGCGGAATACAACGAATGGAACCATCTCTATTATGCGCAGATCGAGGAGAAGTGCAAGGAGTTCGGTTGGACGAGCGAAGTCTTTGACGCAGGTCAGGACGTCAACCAGCAGATCAACCTCGTGAACTCCTGCGTAGCGCAGGGCTTCAACGCGATTACGATCCAGCCCGCGGACAACGCCGCGCTTGCCCCCGCCATGAAGAAGGCCGCGGATGCCGGACTCATCGTTGTGTCGCACTATGACATGGATCCCGCCCTTGGCATCAACGACATGATCTATCAGGTGCTCTTTGGCCAGAAGGCCTCCGGCGTTCTGGAAGCGGAAGAATACGTAAAGGCAGCGGGAGACAGCGGCAAGGTCGCGATCATCGCGGGCCTCACCGGCGCGGACAACGCGCAGAAGAGAACCGAAGGCATGATGGAAGTCTTCGATAAGTACCCGAACATCGAAGTCGTACAGACCGTGTACTGCGACTGGGATCGCCAGAAGGCCATGGCCGCCGCAGAGGACATTATCACCGCCAATCCGGATCTGAAGGCATTCATCGTTCAGGACGACGGCATGGCTTGGGGCGTCTACGCCGCAATCGAAGCCGCCGGCAAGACGGATTCCATCAAGATCGCTTCCCAGGGCTTCTACGAGAGCTCCATTCCCGCCATTCAGGAAGGCAAATTCATGTTCACGATCTCCTATCCGGCCGGGTTCTTTGCCCGCGACGCGATGGATCTGATCAAGAAGGTCTCCGACGGCGAAACCGTTGACCGCGTAATGACGCTCGGCATGCTGCTCGTCACCAAGGACAACGTCGAAACCGCACCGCACGATTAAGTCGTTCGTTAACGGATCGCGAGCACACGTATTTAGGCGGGGCGGTCAACGCCCCGCCTAAATGAAAGGAAGGGGTACCTTGAGCGGCACATTTTTTGAAGTACGCAACGTCAGCAAATCGTTTCCCGGCGTCAAGGCGCTGGATAACGTTAGCCTGTCGATCGAACGTGGCGAAGTGCGTGCGCTGGTCGGCGAGAACGGCGCGGGGAAATCCACGCTGATGAAGATTTTGAATGGCAACTACAAGGCGGATTGCGGCCAGCTGTTCATTGACGGCTGCGAAGCGCACATGACGGACCCAACGGTTGCTGCCCAGAAGGGCATCAGCATCATCTTTCAGGAACTGAACCTGGTCAGCGGGCTATCCATTGCGGAGAATATCTTCGCCGGGCGACTCAGCCAAAATGGAAAACCGATTCGCTGGCGCGAAATCCGCAAGCAGGCGAAGATCTATCTGGATCGAATTGGGTTTGATATCGATCCGAAGACCGAGGTAGGGCAGCTCTCCGTCGCGGGAAAGCAGATGGTTGAGATTGCCAAGGCGCTCAGCTACAACGCGCAGCTGATCCTCATGGACGAGCCCTCTGCGTCTTTGACCCAAAATGAACTCGAAAAACTCTTTGCGATCATCCGGGACCTGAAGCAAAAGGGGATCGCGGTCATATACATTTCCCATCGATTGGAAGAGATCTTCTCGATCTGCGATTCCGTCACCGTTATGCGCGACGGCCAGATCATCGGCACCGCGTCGGTCAAGGACGTGAACAAGGACAAGCTCGTGGAGATGATGGTCGGCCGCGAAATCAGCCAGACGTTTCCGCAGCGCGAGCACCACATTCAGGAAGAGGTTCTTCGCGTTGAAAACCTGATGCGTAAGGGCGGCAAGGCGAAGATCAGCTTCAATCTGCATCGCGGCGAGGTGCTCGGCATTGCCGGACTCGTCGGCGCGGGACGCACGGAAGCAATGCGTGCGCTCTACGGTGTGGACTACATCGCAGGCGGCAGCGTCTATGTTAAAGGAAAGAAGCTGCACGCGAGCAAACCGAGCGCGGCAAAAGAAGCGGGCATCGCGTTTTTAACGGAGGATCGCAAGGAAGAGGGACTGACGATTGATTTCTCGGTCAAGAGCAACATCGTCATGGCGAATCTCAAGCGAATCGCCGGGCATCTCTTTTTGAGCAACGCGAAGGAAAACACGGTTGCCGACCAGTACATTCAGGCGATCAAGATCAAAACGCCTTCGCGCACGCAAAAGGTGCTGAATCTTTCCGGCGGCAATCAGCAGAAGGTCGTCGTCGCAAAATGGTTTAATACGGATTCCGATATCATCATCATGGACGAGCCGACGCGCGGCATTGACGTTGGCGCGAAGTACGAAATCTACGAGATCATCAACGATCTGGTTTCGCAGGGCAAGGCCGTCATCATGATCAGTTCCGAACTGCCAGAAATTCTCGGCATGAGCGACCGCGTGCTCGTCATGAAGAGCGACGCGATCGTAGCCGAGCTGATCGGGGAGCGGATCAACGCGATGGATATCATGAATTACGCATTCTGAGAGATGGTGAAGATATGAGTGACGCAAAAGAATCCAAGTGGGCAAGAATCGGCGGCTGGTCGCGCGATCATACGAATCTGCTGCTGCTGATTACGTTGATCATCGCGGGCGCGCTGCTGAGCGAAAACTTCTTTTCCTGGACCAATCTGATGAACCTGATGCGGCGCATATCGGTCAACGGCGTCATGGCGATTGGGTTTACGATGACGCTGCTGGTCGGTGGGTTTGACCTCTCGATTGGAGCCACGCTTTCTATGTGCGCGGTGCTCTGCGTGGGCATCGAAAAATCGTCCGGCTCGGCGGCGCTGGGCATGACGGTTGCCATCTGCGCGGGACTCGCGATGGGTGCGCTCAACGGCATCCTGATGATGATCACGCGCGGCGGCAGCGGCGAAGCATTCCTTATTACATTGGCAACCGGCATGGTGGGCACGGCAATCGCGCTGACCTATTGCAGCGGGCTCGACATCTACGGTGTGAATGCGGACTGGTACAAGGCGATTGGGCAGGGCAATGTGGCAAGCTTTCCGATCGCGGCGATCATCTGGATTGTGCTGATGGTCATCATGCAGGTGATCATTAAAAAGACGCAGTTTGGGCGAAGAATGATCCTAAGCGGCGCAAACAAGAAGTCCGCCTTTCTCGTCGGCATCGACGTAAATGGCATGAAGCTTTTCGGCTTCACGATGGCGGGTCTTATGGCGGCGTTTGCGGCAATCATCATGACCTCGCGCACCACGGCGGCTTCGCCATATTCGGGCAACGGCGCGGACTTTGACGCGGCAATCGCCTCCATCGTCGGCGGAAACTCGTTGGTTGGCGGCAAGGGCGGCATGGTGCAGGTGCTTATCGGCGTCATGATCTACGGCCTGATCACGAACATACTGAACCTTACGGGCGTGGATTCCGTTGTGCAGTATATCGTGAAAGGCTTGATCCTGCTGCTGGCAATCTGCCTCGACAAGCTGAACAGGAGGTGAGCGGAATGTTGAAAGCAAAAAAAGCGATTCTGGACTCCCGCATTCCGCTGCTGGCGCTGGTGATCTTCGTCGTCATGAGCCTGACGAACGAATACTTCTTCAAGCCGGTGAACCTGACGGGACTGTTCGAAAGCATCTCGGCGTACGGCATCGTTGCCATCGGTTTTACGTTTGTGCTGCTCTGCGGCCAGCTCGACATCTCGATGGGCTCGGTCATGGCGCTGACGGCTTGCACGTTTATGATGACGCTGCCGACCATCGGGTTTGTTCCGGCAATGTTGCTGGCATTGGTGGTCGGCTGCCTATGCGGCGCGATTACCGGATTCTTCGTCGCAACGTTCCGCCTGCCGCCGTTTATCGTCTCCATGACGATGCAGCTGGCCTATAAGGGAATCGCGCTGACGATTACGAATTCCACGCCGGTTTCAAACATGCATCCGACGTTGCTTGCCATCAGCGAGGAGATGCTTGGCCCCGTACCGATTACGTTTTTCCTGTTCCTCGCGGTTGCGCTGATTGCGCACTATGTGCTGACGCAGACGCAATACGGACGAAACCTCTACGTCATCGGCGGCAACATCAACGTTGCGGACAACCTCGGCCTGCATGTGCGCGGGCATCTTTGGAGCGTAGTCGTCGTGCAGGGATTCCTCGCGGCGCTTGGCGGAATCGTGATGATGACGCGCATGTTCAGCGCATCCGGCAACCTCGCGCTCGACGGCCCGCTTAACATTATCCCGATGGTCATCGTCGGCGGAACGGCATTCTCCGGCGGCAAGGGCGGAGCAATCAAGACGCTCTGGGGCGTAGTGCTCATGAACATCATCTACAACGCGATGAGCATGTTCAGCCTGCAGGCAAACATGCAGGAGATGGTGAAAGGCCTGATCCTTCTCATTATCATCGTTGCGGATAAATACATGGAAAACCGGAATCAAAAGGTTTGACAGGAGGTACATATGAATATTCTGGCGATTGGTGCGCACCCGGACGATATCGAAGTCATGTGTGCGGGCACCCTGGCAAAGTATACCGCGCAAGGGCACAAGGTGTTTCTCGCGACGGCGACAAACGGCAACATCGGCTCCGCGCATCATACGATGGAGGAGATCGGGCGCATTCGCAAAGCGGAGGCCGCAAAGAGCGCGGCAATCATCGGCGCGGAGTACATCTGTCTGGATTATGACGACGAGATGTTCTACGAGGACCGGAGCGTCCGGCTCGCGTTCATCAACTTGATTCGCTACTGCAAGGCGGACGTGATTTTGACGCACTATCCTTCGGACTACAACCCCGACCACGAACTCACGAGCAAAATCGTCAACGACGTGGCGGTGATGATTCCGATTGCGCACCTCAAAACCGAGGCAAAACCCTACGATCAGATTCCGTCGATCTTCTACTTTGAACCGGCGAACGGCATGCGGTTTGTGCCGACGGACTACGTGGATATTTCGGATTACTACGAAACGAAGATGCGCATGCTCGACTGCATGCAGAGCCAGCGCCAGTGGATGGCGGACAACTACTCCGCGCTGGGCGGCGATCTGGATCGGTTTTTCGATACGATTCGCATCACGTCCGAATACCGCGGCATGCAGGCCGGCGTGAAATACGCCGAAGGGTTTGTCCGCGCGATGGACGCCTTCCGCGGCAGGATGTGCGAGCGCGTACTGCCGTAAATTTGTGAATGGTTGCTTTATTATATTGCTAGGAGGATTGAACTATGGCTGGCGGACCGGGCTCTTATGTCTTTGGAGAAGAAGAGCGCAAAGAACTCATGGATGTAATCGAAAGCGGCTATCTGTTCCGCTACGGAACGGAAGGCGTGGACGGGTTTCAACATAAGGTTGCATCCTTTGAAACGGAATTGGCAAGCAAACTGGGGCTGAAGCACGCAACGGCAACGTCCAGTGGAACGGGCGCGCTGCTCTGCTGCCTCGCGGCACTTGGAATCGGCGCGGGGGACGAGGTCATCGTTCCCGGATATACGTTTATTGCGTCGATTTCATCGATCATTCTGTCGAACGCAATTCCCGTATTGGCGGAGGTGGACGACTCGCTGACGATTGACCCGACGCACATCGAAGAACTCATCACGAGCCGCACGCGGGCGATCATGCCGGTGCACATGCTCGGCAACCCCTGCGACATGGACGCGATTATGAAGATCGCGAAGAAGCACAATCTCTACGTCGTTGAGGATTGCTGCCAGGCGTTCGGCGCGAGCTACAAGGGCAAGCGCGTCGGCAACTTTGGCGACATTGCCGCGTATTCGCTCAACGTGT
>JAYFPQ010000057.1:0-94512 GCA_034927595.1 Christensenella sp. | reverse complement strand
GCGCTGCGGTGCAGTAACCCTTTCGGTCTTTCAAATTCGGGCATATCGGAAACGATGTGCCCGTTTTTCTTGCTTTCCAGTGTGAAAGCGTCTAAAATAACCTTATCCAGTTGAATCCACGGCAACAGGATGAATGTTGATCCACTCTTCACGATTGCAAATCCGGATTGAACGATGGAAAGGTGAACGGTCATGGACGCATACGAATCCAGATTACAGAGCCCGGAATTGGACGATGTGTTTCACGCGATTCTCGCGCTAAAGGATCTTTCGGAGTGTTATCGGTTTTTCGAGGATATGTGCACCATCAACGAATTGCAGGCGATGGCACAGCGCTGGCAGGTTGCGCGTCAGCTGGACGCGGGCGTTACGTATCAGGAGATTTCGCACCGGTTCAATGCATCCACCGCGACCATCAGCCGGGTTAATCGCTGTCTGGAATACGGCGCGGGCGGCTATCGACTGCTGCTGGATCGCGTCAAACAAAAGGAGTAGTACCGCCACATGGCCATGGATGGTCTCGCGCTTGGCGCGGTGATAGCCGAATGCCAGCCGCTTGTCGGCGGCAAGATTGATAAAGTGCAGCAGCCCGAAAAGGACTTGCTGCTCTTTGTTGTGCGGGCAAACAACGGCAACCAGCGGCTGCTCGTCTGCACGCACCCGGAGAACGGCCGTCTACAGCTCACCTGCCGCAGTTACGATAATCCAATGAACGCGCCCGCTTTCTGCATGCTGCTGCGCCGCAGGCTCGTCGGCGCGCGCATCTGCTCCATTCGCCAGCTCGGCGCTGACCGCGTCTGCGAAATCATCGTTCTGGCGCGAAACGAGCTCTTCGATGAAGTGTCCCTTCGTCTTATCGTTGAATTGACCGGCAAGCACGCGAACCTGCTGTTGCTGGAGCCAAATGGCGCAATCGTGGATTGCCTGCGCCGCGTTTCCGCGCTCGACGACACCACGCGCATCCTGCTGCCGGGATTTCCTTACGAGTCGATCCCGACGCAGAACAAGCTCGATCCCTTTTCCGCTCCGAAGGAAGCGTTTTTTCCGGCGTTTCAATCGCCCGACCCGGTGCGCGCGCTGACCGGCGCGTTCGACGGCCTGTCGAAGCAGTCCGCCCAGGCGCTCGTCTCCGCCGCGCCGACCGCAGAAGCGCTGCATCAGTTGCTCCAGAACATCCGAACCGGCGCATACGCCCCCTGCCTTGCGTTCAACGAGGCGGGCGACCCCGTCGCCGCGCTGCCGTTTCTGCCCAGTGGGCTCTATGCTCGCGTGGAGCGGTTTCCCTCGATGAGCGAGGCGCTCGACCGGTATTATGCCGACCGGGATCTGCTCGTTCGCATTCGTCGGCACGGCGCCGCGCTGCGGCACACGGTTTCCACCGCGCTGAGCCGCGCGCAGAACAAGTACGCCGCCTTTCTGGAAACGATTCAGCAGTCGGACTCGCTCGATACCGCACGCCAGAACGGCGAACTGCTGCTCTCGAACCTGCACCGCGCAACGCCCGGCCTCAGCGAGCTGATTGTCGACGACTATTTTGTCGATCCCCCCGCCCGCCGCGCGATTCCGCTCGACCCGGCCTACAGCGTTCAGGAAAACGCCAAACGCTATTTCAAGCAATACCGCAAGGGCAAGCTGACGAAAGCCTATGCCGAGTCGCAGATCGATTCTCTGGCTGCCGAGGTTGTGTACCTCGAGGGACAGCTGGAAAACATCGACAAGTGCGAAACGCTTTTTGAGTTGAGTGAGATCAAAGAAGAATTGATCCGCGAGCGCTACCTGCGCCCGGAGAAAGCACGCGCGGCAAAACCCGCAAACAAGTCCTCCGCGCCCATGCGCTTTGTCTCCAGCGACGGGATTTCGATCTATGTTGGCAAGAACAACCGTCAGAACGACGCACTGACCTTGCAGACCGCCCGCTCGGACAATCTCTGGCTGCACGTCAAGAACATGCCCGGTTCGCACGTCATCGTGGACTTTGCAGGCGAACCGCCGGAAGCCACCCTGCGCGAAGCGGCAATGCTCGCGGCATACTTTTCGCAGGCAAAGACCTCCTCCAACGTGCCCGTGGACTACACGCTGCGCAAGAACGTAAAAAAGCCTTCCGGCGCGCGCCCCGGCATGGTGATCTACTCCACAAATCGCACGCTCTACGTTACGCCGGAACACTCCCGCCTCCTTGCTTTGCGCGCGGATTCCTGACGGTTTCTTTTCGTTTGTCAAACCGTTGACCGATGTTCGCTCTTTGTGAACACTCTGTGGAAAAACGCTGCGCGCCGTTTCGCTTTGTTGCGCGAAGGGTTACCATCCCGTATAATGTCCCTAGATAACCCCATTCTACTGCATAAGGAGAACACAAGATTTGTCTCGTATTGCACAGATCTTTCAAAATCCGCTTCAGCTGCTCTACACGTTGCCGGCCATCCTCATTGGCCTGACCGTGCATGAGTGGGCGCATGCCTACGCCGCCTATCGCCTCGGCGATCCAACCGCGCGGAACCTCGGTCGCATGACGCTCAACCCCCTTGCGCACGTCGACATCTTCGGCTTTCTGATGCTGATTCTCGTCGGCTTCGGCTGGGCAAAACCCGTACCGGTCAACCCCCGTAACTTTAAGAACTACAAGCGGGACGATATCATCGTATCCCTTGCGGGCATCGTGACCAACGTGATCGTTGCGTTCCTGTTTTCGTTTGTCTATGTGGCAGGCGTTCTCAAATGGGGACTTGGCACAAACACGGCGTTTCTGAGCATCTTTGGCGCGATCATCTCGATCAATCTCGCGCTGGCAATCTTCAACCTGATTCCGATCTATCCGCTGGACGGATCGCACGTACTCGAGAGCCTGCTGATTCGAAAGATTCCGCGGTTCTTCATGTTCCTGCGCCAGTACGGCCAGTGGATTTTGATCCTTCTTCTGTTTACGGGGCTGGTTTCCACCGTGCTTGGATACCTGATCTCCGCCATCTCCGGCGGGTTCTTCACGGTGGCCGCCTGGTTTATCAATCTCTTTTAAGAACGTATGGCATATACCGTTCAGATCACGCAATTTGAAGGGCCGCTCGATCTGCTGCTGCATTTGATCGAGGAAGCCGAGGTGGACGTTAAGGACATCTTTGTTTCCGAGATCACGGCGCAGTATCTTTCCTATATGAATCAGCTCGATGAGCTGGACATGGACACTGCCAGCGAGTTTTTAACGATGGCGGCGACGCTTCTCTACATCAAGTCCCGCCAGCTTCTGCCCCGCCCGCCCAAGGAGGACGAGGAGGAAGAAAGCCCGGAGGAACTGCTGATTCGACAGCTGCGTGATTACAAGGCGTTTAAGGAAGCGAGCGAAAAACTCAAGTCGCTCTTTGAATCCGCGCGGGAAAGCTGCGCGCGCCTACCGGAGGACGTTCCCCTGCCGCCCAAAGAAGTTGCGCTGGACAATACGACGATGGACGGACTGTTTGCGGCGTTTATGGAGATGCTTTCGCGCAAGAAGGACGCGCCGGAGGTCATCCGTTCCCAGCATGTGAATCCGGACCGCTACACCGTCCGTTCGCAGACGGGTAAGATTCGCTCGATCCTGCTGGAGAAATCCGCCGTCACGTTTGAGGAACTCTTTTCGCCGGAGGCGGAGCGCACGGAGATCATTACGACGTTTATGGCGCTGTTAGAGATGATTGCGCGCGGCGAGATCCTGCTTAAGCAGAAGGCGCCGTTCGCGCCGATTCGCATCAGCGCGGACAAGCTCCTGCTCGACGACGATTCCTATGAATACATGGACGAAACGGAAGATTAACCGGTTTTCTGTTTTTCGGCTTCTCAATGCAATTTGAGGTTTTTATCAATATATGGACGAAACGGAAGACTAGTCCGTTCGAATCTTTTTACCTATAATTTATTGAGGTAATCAATGGAAGAACAAGCGCAGACCAATTTGGTCTACAACCAAATCGAATGCATGCTATTTGTCGCGGGCGATCCCGTGACGATTACGGAGCTTGCGCGCGTGCTGGACTGCCCGCTTTCGTTTGCGCGCACGACGCTGCGTCAGATGGAAGAGCACTATCAGCAGGAAGGCCGCGGCATCCAACTGCTCGTGACCGACGACACGGTTCAGCTCGTCAGCAACCGCGCCTATTTTGATTCGGTCAAGACTTTGCTCAATCCGGACGAAACGAAGAGCGTGTCCCAGTCCCTGCTGGAAACGCTCGCCGTGATTGCCTACCGGCAGCCGGTCACCCGCTCGGATGTGGAGCGCGTTCGCGGCGTCCGCTGCGACTACGCGGTTACGCAACTCGTCAAGCTTGGTTTAATCGTCGAGGTCGGGCGCAAGGACGTCGTCGGCCACCCTACGCTCTTTGGCACGACGGATAAGTTTCTGCATCAGTTCGGCATTCACAGCGTCGACGAGATGCCGGACTTCTCCCGCTACTCGCAGGAAATCTTTGAGGAGATCGGCGAAGAAATCCCGGTTGTATAACCGCACGAAACACAAATGCTCCCCCGACGGGGGAGCATTTTTTGTTTGATTCAATCTCTAGAGGGAGATCATCTTGACGTTGATGTCCTTTCCCTCCACTTCGAGCAGCGCGCAGGAGTGTTGGCTGCCCGCTCGCGGCAGGGAAAGGCTGCCGGGGTTGATGATTAGAATTTCGCCGTCCGCGCGAAGCAGCGGTTCGTGCGTGTGCCCAAAGAGCACGGCGGCGCAGTGGTTGTCCCGCGCTTGCTGCGCCATCTGACCAGTAGTGTAATATTTATCGCCGTGGACAAGCATCAGCCAAACGTCCTCGACCCGCTCAATGCGCTGCTTCGGGTAGACACTGCCGCTGTCGTTGTTGCCGCGCACCGCGAAGTATGGCACGCCGCCCAGCGCTTCGGCAACCTGCTCCGCATCCGGCGCAAAATCACCCAAATGGAACAACAGATCCACCTTGCCAAGGCGCTCGACGGCAAACGGAAGCCACTTGAACGAATGATGTGTGTCCGCAAACACCGCTACTCGCGTCATACCTGCTCCCGCCGCAGCATCTCCTGCAGCGCCTCGAGCGCGCGCTTTCGATGGCTCACCGAGTTCTTCTCCTCCGCGCTGAGCTCGGCAAACGAGCGATCAAACGGCGGATAGTAAAAATACGGATCATAGCCAAAGCCGTTGCTTCCGCGCGCTTCGTTGAGCAAAATCCCTTCTACGGTGCCGAGCACGCAGATCGTCTCCTTACCCTGCCGCGCGAGCGCGACGGCGGAGGCAAACCGGCAGGTGCGCTTGTCCCAGGGAACGCCCGCCATGTCCTGCATGAGCTTTGCGTTGTTGTTTGCGTCGTTGTGCCCTTCCCCCGCGTACCGCGCGCTGTAGACGCCCGGCGCGCCGTCCAGCGCATCCACGATCAGCCCGCTGTCGTCCGCAAGAGCTGCTGGAAAGCCGGAAAACCGCAGGACCTCCTCCGCCTTCTTGATCGCGTTTGCCTGAAAGGTGTCCCCGTCCTCTACGACGTCGATCACCAAACCAGCCTGCTTGAGCGTCTGCATGTCTGGAAAATCCGCGCCGAGAATCTCGAAGATTTCGCGCATTTTGTGCGCATTGTTCGTCGCCAAAATCAATTTCATGCGGAGATTATAGCAGAACGGCAGCCATCCCGTAAAGGGAAACAAAACACAAACATTCGTTCTTTTCGTTTTACGGGTTCAAACCTCGTGTCCGGCTATGGTATAATAGTCCGAACGATCTTTGGGGGAACAACATGGACTTATCAACGCTCAACGACAGACAACGCGAAGCGGTGCAGACGACCGAAGGGCCGCTGCTCGTTCTGGCCGGTGCGGGCAGCGGAAAAACGCGCGTGCTCACGCACCGAATTGCCTATTTGATTCACGAAAACGGCGTCGCGCCCTGGAACATCCTCGCGCTGACGTTTACGAATAAGGCTGCGGGCGAGATGCGCGAACGCGTCGGCAAGCTCGTTGGCACCGGCGTCAACGACATGTGGGTCATGACGTTTCACTCCGCCTGCGCGCGCATTCTGCGCAGCGAGATTGAGGCGCTGGGCTACGAGCGTACGTTTGTCATCTACGACGACGCGGATCAGCAATCGCTGTTAAAAAGGATCATTCGCGACCTGAACATGAACGAGAAGATGTTTACGCCGCGCGAGCTTTCCAGCCGTATTTCCGAGGCGAAGAACCAGTCGCTCGACGCAATGCAGTTCTTTCGCGACTCCTACGCAAACAAGGAGATTGTTCGCGCCTATGTTGCCTACCAGCAGCAGCTCAAGCTCTGCAACGCACTGGACTTTGACGACCTGCTGCTGCTCACGCTCCAGCTCTTCGTGCGTTTTCCGGAGACACTCGAAAAATACCGCCGGAAATTCCAATACATCCTAGTGGACGAGTATCAGGACACAAACCTTGTGCAGTACAACATTGTCCATCTGCTCGCGAGCGAGCACCGCAACATCTGCGTGGTCGGCGACGATGACCAGAGCATCTACGGCTGGCGCGGAGCGGACATTCGCAACATTCTAGAATTCGAAAAGGACTTTCCCGGCGCAGTTGTCATCCGCCTTGAGCAGAACTACCGCTCGACCGAGGTGATTCTCAACGCCGCGAACATCGTGATTTCGAACAACCGCTCCCGCAAGAAAAAGGCACTCTGGACGGAGAAAGCAGGCGGCGAACCGATTGACGTCTATGAAGCGATGGACGAGCGGGACGAAGCGAACCGCATCTGCAACCGGATTCTCGAAGGCGCGCGTTACGGCGAGCGACGGTACGACGACTACGCGATTCTCTACCGCACGCACGCGCAGAGCCGCGTCATCGAAATGTACCTGCAAAGCTACGACATTCCCTACCGCGTCTACGGCGGACTCTCGTTCTTCCAACGCGCGGAGGTCAAGGACATCGTCGCCTACCTGCGGCTGCTCCAGAACTCGGCGGACGACATCGCGTTTTTGCGCATCATCAACGTACCGCGCCGCGGCATCGGGGACACGTCCATCGACGCACTGCAATCGTTCGCCAGCGAGCGCACCCAACCGTTGCTGCACGCAATTTTGCAGCTGCACGACGGCGACCTGCCGAAGGCGCGCGACAAATTCGTCAACTTTGCGCAGATGCTGTCGGACGTTTACGCGCAGTTCGGCGTAAAGTCCTTTCCGGATGTGGTCGAATACCTGCTGGAGGTCATCGGCTACGACGCGTATCTGCAAGCCGACCGCAAGGAGAACTACGAGGCGCGCGCGGACATCGTGAAGGAGTTCGTCGGCTACATTCGCGAGTTCACGGAGTCGCTCGACGAAACCAAGGTGGACGTGCTCACCGCGTTTCTCGAAAACGTCGCCCTGTTCTCCGCGACGGACGACGTGGACGAGCAAAACGGCCGCGTGGCCATGATGACGCTGCACAGCGCAAAGGGTTTGGAGTTTCCCGTCGTGTTCCTCTGCGGGTTGGAGGACGGATTGTTCCCCTCCATGCAGTCGATCTATGAACCAGATAAATTGGAAGAGGAGCGGCGGCTTTGCTACGTTGGTATCACCCGTGCGCGGGAAAAGCTC
This sequence comes from Christensenella sp., assembly GCA_034927595.1. GTDB lineage: Bacteria > Bacillota > Clostridia > Christensenellales > CAG-138 > UBA7703. Next base: position 86,977 of record JAYFPQ010000057.1, on the reverse strand, counting down.
TATCTCTCCCACGCGAAGCAGCGTCTGCTCTACGGCAAGATTACCCCCGCAATGCCCTCCCGCTTCTTAACGGAGCTGGAGGAAGCGCTGCCGGCCGAAGCGAAACCCGCGCCGAAACCGACCCAGCTTAAGAGCGCACCGCCGCAGCAGGCATTCGGCATTTCGGTGCACTCGCTCAAAGGCGGCGGAGGTGCCGCCACGCAGCCAATGATGCAGCGAAACCCCGCGCAGCCAGAGCCGAAGCCGCAGGAAGCGGACGTGAACTACTCGCCGGGGCAGCGCGTTCGCCACAAGGCGTTTGGCGAAGGTACCGTGCTCGCGGTGCATGGCAGCGGCGCATCGGCAATTGTGGAAATCGCGTTTGACAACGGCGCGAACAAAAAGTTTGCTTCGGCGTTTGCGCCGATCGACGTGCTATAAGAATTGGGAGGCGGATTCATGATGACCCGTCAGGAAGAGTTAACCCAACAACTCGTACGTTATGCCGAGGCGTATTACAATTCGGACGCGCCGGTCATTTCGGACGCGGAGTACGACGCGCTCTATGACGAGTTGGTTCAGTTGGAACAGGAGAGCGGATTTGTGCTGCCCGGTTCACCGACCAAGCGCGTCGGCGCAAATGCGGGCGCATTTTTGCCGCATACGCACATTCGCCGCCTCTACAGCCTCGACAAGGTTCGAACCGAGGACGCGCTTGCCGACTGGGCAAACCGCGCCATCAAGGCTGCAGACGGCAAGAACGTTGAGTTCGCACTCGAATACAAATTCGACGGGCTGACCGTCTGCCTGACCTACGAGAACGGACGATTCGTGCAGGGCGCAACGCGCGGCAACGGCGTCACCGGTGAAGGCGTATACGACCAGCTATTGACAATCAAGTCCATCCCCAAGACGATTCCCTTTTCAGGCAAAATGGAGGTGCAGGGCGAATGCATCATGCGCCTCTCTGTTTTGGAAGAGCTCAATCAAACGTCGGATGAGCCGCTCAAGAACGCACGAAACGCGGCGGCGGGCGCGCTGCGCAACACCGACCCCCGCGTCACTGCGAGCCGCAAGCTCGACATCTTTTGCTATAACGTCGGCTACATCGAAGGCAAGGAGCTGGGCAACCAGCGGGATATGCTCGCGTTTCTCGCGGACAACGGCTTCCCGGTCAGCCCGTACATTCGCTATTGCCACAGCGCGGAAGAGCTCAAGCGCGAAATCGACCTTGCGGAGCAAACGCGCGGCAAGCTGGATTTCTTAATCGACGGCATGGTCATCAAGGTTACCGACTTTGCTCTGCGCGAGGCGCTCGGCGAAACGGAAAAGTTCCCCCGCTGGGCCATGGCCTACAAATTCGCCGCCGAAGAGACCACCTCGGTCGTCGAGGACGTCACCTGGGAAGTCGGGCGCACCGGAAAGCTCACGCCGCTGGCGCACCTGACCCCGGTGGAACTCGCGGGCGCGACAATTCAGCGCGCAACGCTGAACAACTACGACGACATTCAGCGCAAACGCGTCAAGATCGGCTCTCGTGTGTTCCTCCGCCGGAGCAACGATGTGATCCCGGAAATCCTCGGTGCGGTGCCGGACGATACGGCGACGGAAGTAATTCAAAAACCGACCCGCTGCCCCGTCTGCGGCGCGCATGTCGAAGAGAACGGCGCGCACCTCTTCTGCACAAACTCGCTCTCCTGCAAGGCGCAGATCACGCTTCGCCTCGCGCACTATGCCTCGCGGGACGCGATGGACATTGAGAGCTTCAGCGACAAGACCGCGGCGCAGCTCATTGAAGCGCTGGGCATTCGCTCAATTCCGGAGCTCTACGCGCTGACCCACGAGCAGCTCGTTGCGCTCGACCGCTTTGGCGTGAAAAAGGCGCAGAATCTGCTCGACGCACTGGAACAGAGCAAAACCCGCCCGCTTGGCGCGTTTCTCTTCGCGCTCGGCATTCCAAATGTCGGCAGCAAGACCGCAAAAGATTTAGCCAAACGCTTCGGTACGCTGGAGGCCGTCCGCGCGGCAACGAGGGAAGAACTGCTCGCGATTCCGGACGTTGGTGAAATCGTTGCGCAGAGCATCCTGTCGTTTTTTTCGGACGCTAGTATTGCGGAACAAATCGACGCGCTGCTTGCCTACGGTGTGTCTCCCAAGAGCGAGCAGGCGGCAAACACCGCCTCGCCCATCGCTGGAAAGACGATTGTCGTCACCGGCACCCTGCCAACGCTCGACCGTCGCGAGGCAGAAACGCTCATTGAGCAAAACGGCGCAAAGGCGGCGGGCAGCGTGAGCAAGAAGACGGACTATGTGCTCTACGGCGAGAACGCGGGCAGCAAGCTGGATAAGGCGAGAGAACTCAACATCCCCTTGCTCACCGAGTCGGAGTTTCTCGCGCTGCTGGGCTTGCCGCAGGGCGAACCGGAAACTCAAACGCAAGTCACTTTGTTTTAACGATACGGAGATTGTAAAATAGTATGCTTAGACACGGAAAACTAGACAACGACGACCTCGAACGCCTCGTTCTGACCAAATTCCGCCGCGTGCGTCCGGAATCGCTCACCTCGCCCACCATCGGGCAGGACTGCGCTACGCTGGACCTCGACGGTGATCTTGTTGTACTCAGCTGCGACCCCATCACCTCCGCAAGCGCTGCCCACCTCGGGCGGCTGACCGTACACGTCAGCTGCAACGACGCGGCGGCGGCCGGTGCGGAGCCGGTGGGCCTGCTCGTCACGTTGCTGATGCCGCTGAGTGGCACGATGGAGGAGATTTCGCGCATTGCGGACGATCTCTCCGCCGCCGCGCAGCTCGCGAACGTGGACATCCTCGGCGGGCACACGGAGGTGACCGACGCGGTAACCCGCGCGGTGACGAGTGCAACGGTCGTTGCCCGTCAGGCACGAAACGCTGCCCTGCGCGGCATGCGTCCCGGAGACGATATTGTGATGACGAAATGGGCCGCCGTCGAGGGCACCAGCATCCTAGCGGAGGATTTTGCTTCTCGGCTGGCCGCGCTGCCGGAACACCTGCTTATCTCAGCACGCGCATTTTCCAAGCAACTCAGCATCGTACCCGACAGCAAAATCGCAGTGCAGTTTGGCGCAAGCGCCATGCACGACGTAACCGAAGGCGGCGTCCTCGGAGCGGCCTGGGAACTCGGCTACGCGAATCGGTGCGCGGTGAAAATCGATTCCTCGAAGATTCCCGTTCGCGAGGAAACGCGAGAAATCTGCGGAGTTTTGGGGCTCGATCCGCTTCGTTTAATCGGCAGTGGAAGCCTGTTGATTGCCTGCGAAAACGGGCAATCTCTCTGCGAGGCGCTGCTTGCACAGGGAATTCCTGCAAGCGTGATTGGTCATGCAATCGAGGGAAGCGTCAGCTACGCGGACGGTGAAACGCTCGAAGAACCGCATGCGGACGAAATCTATCGCTTGAATGATCTTGCTTAGCATGGTATAATTTGTAATTGCGACTTGGGGGTAAGAGATTTATGTACAGCATGACCGGCTATGGCAAAGGCAGCGCGACCGGAGACGGGCGCGAAATGACGGTGGAACTCAAAAGCGTGAACCATCGCTACCTGGACGTCGGCATGCGCCTCCCCCGCCATCTTTCGTTTTTAGAAGACCCGATTCGCTCCGCGCTCACCGCGCGGCTCTCCCGCGGGCATGTGGACGTGTTCGTCAACTACCGGAATCTTCGCAGCGACGCCAGAAGCGTTGAAATCGACGTTCCGCTCTTGACCGCGTTTGTCGCCGCCGCGAAACAGGCAAACGAAACCCTCGCGCTGCGGGACGATCTTTCGCTAACCGCCGCGCTGCGCCTGCCGGATGTGTCCAACGTTCGCGAAGCGGACGAGGACACCGACGCGGTGCTCGCTCTGCTGAATGCCGCCATCAACGGCGCAATCGACAACATGCTCGTCATGCGAGAACAGGAAGGCAACCGCCTTGGCGTATACCTCGGCAACTGCACAGACACGGTGGAATCCCTGACTGAGCAGATTGCCAAACGCGCGCCGGTCGTCGTTTCGGAATACCGGGTTAAGCTCGACGAGCGGATTCAGACGCTGCTTGGCAACGTTGAGGTGGATCGCGCAAGGCTCGCCACCGAGGTTGCCATCTTTGCGGATAAGGCAAGCATCGACGAGGAGATCTCCCGCCTGCACAGCCACATCGCGCAGATGCGCTCTCTGTTGCTCGACAAAGAACCCGCCGGTCGCAAGCTCGATTTCGTGGTGCAGGAGATGAATCGTGAGTTTAACACGATCGGCTCCAAGGCCAACGACGGCGAACTGACAAAGCTCGTGTTAAGCGGCAAAGCAGAGATCGAGAAGATTCGCGAGCAGGTGCAGAACATTGAGTAACGACCGCCTTGCTCTTTTGAAAAGCAGATCCGTTTCCTCTCGTCCGATTTGAGTAACAGCGAGAGGCAGCGCAAGATAGGAGTGTCCCCGTTATGATGAACCTTCGATTGGTGAACATCGGGTTTGGAAACATTGTTTCCGCAGATCGCTTGATTGCGATTGTCAGCCCGGAATCCGCGCCCATCAAACGCATTGTTCAGGAAGCCCGTGAGAGCGGACGCCTGATCGACGCGACCTGCGGACGCCGTACCCGCGCGGTTGTCATTACGGACAGCGACCATGTGATTCTCTCCGCCATTCAGCCGGAGACGATTGCAAACCGGCTTGATACCAAGGCGGATGAAGCCGACGACTGACGAGAAGAGGAGACCCTTTGGTATGAATCAGAATCGAAAAGGCCTGCTGCTTGTTGTTTCCGGCCCTGCCGGTGTTGGCAAAGGCACCATCAATCAAACACTCATCGAGCGCAACAGCGACATTCGCATGTCCGTCTCTGCGACGACGCGCGCGCCGCGTCCCGGCGAGATCAACGGCGTTCATTATTTCTTTAAATCGGAAGACGAATTCAAGCAGATGATCGATCAGGGCGCGTTCCTCGAATACATGCACGTATTCGACATGCATTAGTACGGAACGCCGAAGAGCTTGGTCGAGCAGGAACTCCAGGAAGGCCGCAGCGTCATTCTGGAGATCGACGTTCACGGCGCGATGCGCGTGAAGGCCGCCTATCCCGACGCTGTGCTCATCTTCATTGCTCCGCCTTCCATGAGCGAACTCAAGTCCCGCCTCATCCATCGTGGAACCGAATCCACCGAGGCGATTGAGCGCCGGTTTGAAACGGCGTATGAGGAGCTCGAGTATGTAAAGCAATACGATTATGTTGTCGTAAACGATATTCTAGACCTTGCGATTGCGCGCACCGAACAAATTATTGCCGCGGAGCGCTGCCGGGTTTATCGCAACGGCGAACTGATCGAGAAACTACAAGGAGGCAGGAACGCGATATGATGAATCTACCGTTGAACGAACTGATTGAAAAGACGGGGTGCCGCTATATGCTGGTTACCGTCGTTGCGCAGAGAGCGCGCCAATTGCAGTCGGATCCAGAAAAGCTCAGCGGACGCAAGCCTGTTTCCGTTGCGGTCGATGAACTATATCACGACCAGCTGAATATGGATTTTCCGAAGGAATTCTATCAGGACTGACCAACCCTGCTTAATTGCGGGAACGTCATTCCCGTAACCATACGATTTGATATGAATTCTTGCCGAATCCGTCACGGGCTTGTTCCGTTATGGATTTGACGTGCAATGGCCCGCTTGCGGGCTGTTTGTGGTTTTGGCAAAATCGCAAAACGCCGGAACAAAAACAACACATCATCGAACCATTAAACCCAAATCTAAGCCGGAACGGCAAAGCGAGGTGAGCGGCGTGGAACAAGTCTGCGAGGTCATTGTCGACATTGCGCATGCAAACGTCGACCGCGTCTATAGCTATCTCGTTCCGGACGATCTCGCTGTTCAATCTGGCAGCCATGTACTCGTACCGTTCGGCTCCGGCAACCGCCAGCGCGAAGGATTTGTTCTTCGCGTACTCGATTCGCAAGAAACGAACGAGTCGGTCGATGAAACGGCACCGCCCATCACGCTCAAGCATGTGCTCCGCGTCATCGAGCCCTACCCCATCCTCACACCGGAGCAGATTGAGCTCGCGTTCTGGATGCAGAAGAACTACTTTTGCCTGCTCGTGGACGCGCTGCGGCTGATGATTCCCGCGCAGATGCGCGGCGGAAAAATCAAGGAGAAGATTGAACGGACGCTCCGGCTGGCCAGTCCGGAAACCGCAGCCGAACAGCTCCAATCGCTGCTGGACAAGAACGGCAAACCCCGCGCACCAAAGCAGTACGAAGTGTTCGAAACGCTTCTTAACTGCAACGTGGAAATGTCCGTTTCCGATGTACTTGCGTTCGTTCCGGACGCGCAGGGCGCGATCAAAGCGCTTGTGCAGAAGGGCTATGTGGTCGAGGGCGGTCACGTGACCTTCCGCCGCCCAAACATGGGCAACGTTGCAGAGGACAAGCAGGTTACGCTCAACGACGCGCAGGTTCGCGCGGTGGAAGCCATTGCTCTGGCAATGGAGCAGCGCGGCGGAACGCTGCTGCTGCATGGGGTAACCGGCAGCGGCAAGACCGAGGTGTATATGCACGCCATCGAGCGCTGCCTCGCGGCCGGTCGACAGGCGATTATGCTCGTTCCGGAAATCGCGCTCACGCCCCAGACCGTCGGCCTGTTTCAGGAGCGGTTTTCGGATGGAATTGCCGTGCTCCACAGCCGCCTTTCGGCGGGCGAGCGGTTCGATGAGTGGCGCAGAATCCGGCTCGGCAAGGCCCGCGTCGCGGTTGGCGCAAGAAGCGCTGTGTTCGCGCCGATGCAAAACGTCGGCCTGATCATTGTCGACGAGGAGCACGAAGGCAGCTACCAGAGCGAAACCACCCCGCGCTACGGCGCGCTGGAGGTAGCCGCCTATCGCGCAAAACAGTTCGGCGCACCGCTGCTGCTCGGCAGCGCGACGCCGTCGCTGCTCTCCTTCTACCGCGCGCTGTCGGGACGGTATCAACTGCTAGAACTGCCGGAGCGGGTGCAGAACCGTCCGCTCCCGCAGGTGGAGATCATCGACATGCGAATGGAGTTTCAGGCGGGCAACAACAGCATCTTCAGCGGCAGGCTCGCGCAGTACCTCGGCGAGTGCTATGAAAAAGGCCAGCAGGCCATGCTGTTTATCAACCGCCGCGGGTACTCCACCTTCGTCTCCTGCCGAAACTGCGGTCACGTCGTCTTTTGCGACGACTGCGATATTTCCATGACGTACCATAAGGGCGAAAACCGCCTCCGCTGCCACTTCTGCGGCGCGGTCAAGCCCCTGCCGACGAAATGCCCCGCCTGTGGCAAGGCGTTTATCAAGTATTTCGGCATTGGTACGGAGCAGGTCGAAGAACAGCTACACGAGCTCTTTCCGAAGGCCGTTACCCTCCGGATGGACACGGACACGATCCGCACCAAGGACTCCATGCAGCAGCTGCTCGGCGCGTTTTCGCGCGGAGAGGCGCAGTTCCTCGTCGGCACACAGATGATTGCCAAGGGGCACGATTTTCCAAACGTAACGCTGGTTGGCGTGGTCGCCGCGGACGCGACGCTGATGATTCCGGACTACCGCAGCACGGAGCGCACCTTTCAGTTGCTCACGCAAGTTGCGGGTCGGGCAGGCCGCGATGAAACCCCCGGGCGCGTGATCGTTCAAACCTACTCGCCCGCGCATCCGGCCATTCGCTTTGCGAAGAACCACGACTACCGCAGTTTCTTCAACTACGAACTCGAACAGCGCAAGAAAGCCGTCTTTCCGCCGTTTTCGCTGTTCATTCGCATTCTGTTTTCCGGCGACGACGAGCAACAGCTCGCTTCCGGCATCCGCGACTATGCGGACAAGCTGAAGACTGCGCTCGACGAGCGTCTCGGTAAGGAGGGCGAGCGGGACATCCTGCTCTACAGCGCCTCCCCCGCGCCCATCAAACGAAAACAGCGTGCCTATCGCTACCAGATACTGATCAAGTTGCTGCGCACGGCGCGCCTGAGCGACGCGATCCAAACGATTTATACGTTCGCCGCGGAACATCGGGAAGAACTGTTCGCCATGGTTGAGGTCAATCCGCAGGATATGCTCTAAGTCGGATTACCCGAATCGGCGGGTTCTATCGAAGACACGCGGGAACCTACGGGATATTGAAATGAAAAAGAAGAACAAACAGAATCAGAAGAACCCCCAGAATGTTGACTCCTCCACTCAGTCCGAACACCGCAAGGTAAACTGGAAACTCGCAAAACAGATTCTGCGCGGATTTCGGCATAACATCGTCTTTGCTACCATCAGCGTGTTGCTTTCCACGGCGTTTTCCTATGCCGTGCCATACGTCACCAGCTTTACGCTCGATTATGTGATTCAGGGAACCGACAAATCCACCCCCGCGCTCCTCCTGCCGCTGATGGAATCGCTCGGTGGCCGGGCGTTCTTTGCGCGCAATCTGTTTCTTTGCGGCATCGCACTGTTCGTATTCACGGCGCTGAACTGCCTGTTTACCTATACGCGCCGCGAGAACATTGCCGTCGCTTCCGAAGGCTCCGCAAAGGTGCTGCGCGACCGGTTGTATCGCCATTTGGAGGACGTTCCATACGACTACCACAAGCACGCGAGCACGGGCGACCTTGTGCAGCGCTGCACGTCGGACGTGGACACCGTTCGCCGGTTCATTCAGCTGCAACTCATGGAAATCGTGAGAACGTTCGTGATGTTCGGCCTCGCCGCGGCGGTGATGTTCTCGATCAACGTCAAGATGACGCTGATCTCCATGGCGTTTCTGCCGGTGCTGACGATCAGCTCGTTTGTCTATTTCCAGTACGTTCGCAAGTACTTCACCGCCTCGGACGAAGCGGAGGGCGCGCTCTCGACCATGCTGCAGGAGAACCTGACCGGCGTACGCGTAGTTCGTGCATTCGGCCAGCAGAAGAGCGAAATTGAGAAGTTTACGAAACTGAACCAGTCCTATCGGGACAAGACCTACAAGCTCATCAAACTGCTCGGTTTCTACTGGGGCATGTCCGATAGCATTGGTTACCTCCAGATTGCGCTGTCGCTCTGCATGGGCGTGTACTTCGTTTCCAAAGGGACGTTCTCGCTCGGCAACGTTGCGCTGTTTACGACTTATGTTGCAATGCTCACCTGGCCGGTGCGCCAACTCGGCCGCATTCTCGCGGACATGGGCAAGGCGGCGGTCTCCTTTGGGCGACTGGACGAAATCCTCTCCGCGCCGGTTGAGCAGGAGCCGGGCAAAGAGCTCTCACCGGATCTCTGCGGCGACATCGTGTTTGACAAGGTTTGCTTTGGCTACGACCACTACAACGACGTGTTGGACGGCGTGAGCTTTACCGCCAAGCCCGGCCAGACCATCGCCATCCTCGGCGCAACGGGTTCCGGCAAGACCAGCCTCGTGCAGCTGCTCCAGCGGCTGTATGTTCGCACCGCCGGAAACCTCACGATCAATGGCACGGACGTCAACGACATTGAGCACGGGCACCTGCGCCGCAACATTGGCATCGTGCTGCAGGAGCCCTTCCTCTACTCGCGCACGATCATGGAGAACATTCGCATCTGCGCGCCCTGCGCAACCGAGGAGGACGTTTACCGCGCCGCGCGGACGGCGAGTGTCCACGAGGTGATTGAATCGTTTGATCAAGGCTACGAAACGCTCGTTGGCGAGCGCGGGGTCATGCTCTCCGGTGGACAGCAGCAGCGCGTCGCAATCGCGCGGACGCTGATGCAGCAGGCGCCGATCTTAATCTTTGACGATTCGATGAGCGCCGTCGACTCCGAAACCGACGCGGCAATTCGAAAGTCCCTGCTCGCGCTGAACCGCGAGGGAATCACGTTCCTCATTTCGCATCGGATCACGACGCTGAGTCAGGCGGACAACATCCTCGTGCTGGAAGGCGGACGCATCACCCAGCAGGGCACTCACCAACAACTGCTCCGGGAGCCGGGCCTGTATCGCCGCATTGCGGAGATTCAGGATGCCGTTTCGGAAGGAGATGAACGATAATGTATATTGAAGAACAGGATTTCGCGGCAAAGCGGATCGACTGGGGCGTTTGGAAGCGCCTCTACCGCTACGCCCTCCAACACAAAGGGTTATTCTTTACTGTCATCGCGGCGCTGATCTTCGTCGCGTTGATCGACATTGCCTATCCGCTGTTTACGAGCTATGCCATCGACCACTTTGTCCTGCCCAAATCGATCGAAGGACTTGGCCGGTTCGCCGCGCTCTATGCGATCGTGATTCTCGTGCAGGGGTCGGGCGTGATTACGTTTATCAACTGCGCGGGACAGCTCGAGATGAAGATTGCCTACACGATTCGGCAGGACGCGTTCCGCCGCTTGCAGGAGCTCTCGTTTTCGTTCTATGACCGCACGGCGGTTGGTTACATCATGGCTCGCATGATGAGCGACATTTCGCGCCTCAGCGACATGATCGCGTGGAGCCTTGTGGACGTGCTCTGGTCGCTGTTTTTCGCGCTCGGCTGCATGGTCACGATGTTTGTGCTCTCGTGGAAACTCGCGCTGATCTCGCTTGCGGTGCTTCCGCTGCTCATTTTCATCAGCATCAAGCTCCAAACGTTGATGCTCAAGCACCAGCGCGACGCGCGAAAACTGAACTCCCGCATCACGGGCGCGTTCAACGAGGGCATCATGGGTGCGGTGACCACCAAGACGCTCGTGCGCGAGGAAGCGAACGCAAACGAGTTCAACGAGCTGACGGGCAGCATGAGGAAAGCGAGCGTTAAAAGCGCGCTCGTCTCCGCCGCGTTCTTTCCGGTCGTGATGTCGCTTGGAGCCATCGGTACGGCGTTCGCGCTGACACTCGGCGGCGACGCGGTGCTCAATCCCGGAACCGCGTTTGTCGGTGCGCTGACGGCGGGCACGCTGGTTGCGTTCGTCACCTACTGTACGCAGCTCTTCGACCCGATTCAGCAGCTCGCGAACATCCTCGCGGAGATGCTGGGCGCGCAGGCGTCCGCCGAGCGCGTCATTGCGCTGCTCAACACGGAACCGGACGTGACGGATCGCGCGGACATCGTCGCCAAGTATGGCGACATCATGGAACCGCACACCGAGCGCTGGGAACCGATTACGGGCGACATCGTCTTTGACCACGTAACCTTCCAATACAAGAACGGCGAACGCGTGTTGGACGACTTCTCGCTGAACGTGAAAGCCGGCCAGACCATCGCGCTCGTCGGCGAGACCGGCGCGGGGAAAAGCACCATCGTGAACCTGCTCTGCCGTTTCTATGAGCCGACGGAGGGTTCCATAACCATCGACGGAACGGACTATCGCGAGCGCACGCAGCTCTGGCTGCAATCGAACCTCGGCTATGTGCTACAAACGCCGCATCTCTTCTCCGGCGCAATCAAAGACAACATTCGCTTTGGCAAGCCGGAAGCGACAGACGAGGAAGTCAATCTGGCGGCGCGCCTCGTACACGCGGAGCCGTTCATCCTCGCGCAGGAACAGGGCTACGAAACGGAGATTGGCGAAAGCGGCGCGCGCCTCTCCACTGGGCAGAAGCAGCTGCTTTCGTTTGCCCGCGTCGTGCTGAAGGACCCGCGCATCTTCGTGCTGGACGAGGCGACAAGCTCCATCGACACGGAGACGGAGCAGCTCATTCAACACGCAATTACGCATATCCTCAAGGATCGAACGAGCTTTATCGTCGCCCACCGTCTCTCGACCATTCGCTCCGCGGATCGCATTCTGGTCATTCGCGGCGGCAAGATCCAGGAGAGCGGAACGCACGAGGAGCTGCTCCAGCAGCGCGGATATTACTACGACCTCTACACCCAGCAATTCTGCGAGGATCGCACGGCGGAGTCCCTCGGGAGCACGGAATCGGAGCGCACAAACGCATGATTGGTAACCTCTGGACTCTGTTGATCATCTGCCCGCTCGTGTTTGCGGGCAGCCTTCTCGACGCGGTTGCGGGCGGCGGCGGACTCATCACGCTGCCCGCGTACCTGCTCGCGGGAATTCCGCCGCACAATGCGATTGCGACGAACAAACTCTCGAGCAGCATTGGTACCAGCGCATCCACGATACGCTTTATCAAAAACAAGTGCGTGGACTGGCCGACGGCAATCCCCTCCGGCATCCTTGCGGTGCTCGGCTCCATCGTAGGCGCGCGGATTATCCTCGCCATCGATGACAACGTGATTCGCTACATCATGCTCGGTCTGATTCCATTGCTCGCACTCGTCGTGCTGCGAAAGCGCGATTTGGAGCCGGAAACGTTAGAGCCCGTGAGCCGAAAACGACAATTCCTGATCATCTGCACCGCCGCGCTCGTCGTCGGCATGTACGACGGGTTCTACGGTCCGGGTACCGGCACGTTTCTGCTGCTGGCGTATACACAGCTCGCGCGGCTCCCCTTGCGACTCGCGGCAGGCAACGTAAAGATCGCAAACCTCGCGAGCAACATCGGCAGCCTTGCGGTATTTCTGCTCAACGGGCAGGCGCTGATTCCAATCGGGCTGATCTCCGCCGTCTTCGCGGTGGCCGGGCACTTCATCGGTGCCGGAATCCTGCTCAAGAATGGCGCAAGAATCGTAAAACCATTTGTGCTGACCGTTCTGGCACTCCTGCTGATTCGGTTAGTCTACGATTTGGTCGTTGCATAACGCACAAAAAACCGCGCAGATTGCTCTGCGCGGTTTTTGTTTGACTCGGTTACCGGTAGTTGATGTTCAGTGTTCCAAAGGAAACGTCTCCGTCCAGAACGAATGACTCAGTCGCGTCCGAGTTTGGCTCGCCATTCATCTGAATCGACCCAAACGACTTATCGGACTTCACATACACCCGGATTGTTCTGGGAACGACCAGATCAAACGTTCCAAACGAGACATCGACATCCAGCTTTGCATTCGGCGTTACGCGGCGTACGCTTCCGAGGTCCAGCTCGCCCTTTCCAAAAGAAAGATCGATGTCGCCGCCGGAGAACTCCTCCGAAGCAAAACGACGGTTCTCGTCGGAAAACGAGCAGTCGTAACGGATAAAGCCGTTGTTCTCGCCGTACTCGGTGTGCTTGCTTTTCTCACCGTTGAACTGAACGCCACACCATTTTTCCTTATGCGGAATCAACGTTTCATATAGAATCGTCAGCCCAAGCAGCACGAGCAGGCTCGGCCAGATCACGCTCCAGGTGAGCACAAAAGAGATTGCGCCGAGGTTAAACAGCAAAAAGTAGAGCCCTACCCCCGCAACCGCCAGGCTGAAAATCGAGAACCGTTTGACCATCCAGCTGACGCCGATGCCAATGATTACCGCCGGCCAGATGATGCCCCAGATGCCGAAGGATACCAGTCCGATGCGCTGCAACAGGAACGCCATTCCGAGAACAATCACGAGAATTGCAAACCAAACGCCGTCCTTCTTTGCGTGTTTTGCGCCGTCCCAGGAAACGGAGAAGTTGCCATCCCCTTCCTTTTTATTCTTCTGCGCGTCCACAATGACCACCTTTGGTTCAATCGGCTTCACGCCGAGCAGTTCGTCCGTCGTAACGCCGAGCAGTTCCGCCAGCTGCGGCAGAATCGAGATGTCCGGGCAGGACACGTCGTTCTCCCATTTGCTGACCGCCTGCGCGGAAACACCGCAGAGTTCGGCGAGCTGTTCCTGTGTATAACCCTTTTCCTTGCGAAGCTGCATTATGCGCTTCCCCATGGTTTGTTGCTCCATATTTATATCCTCTCTTTCATGGTTGTATTATGCCATACGCGTAAAGGCTTGAACATAGCCTGTTTTTATAGTTGTCTTTCTTGTCTCAACCGATGGTAGAATTTCACTCAACCATCGCTTTTCTTTACAGTGTTTCAAAAATTTAGTACAATACCGTTGGTTGAATAAGGAGGAATTTCCCAATGGCACTACGCACCATCCGCACGGACAAAGAACCGTGCCTCTATAAAGTCTGCCGCCCGGTCGAGAAGTTTGACGAGCGCCTCGGCGAGCTGATTGACGACATGTTTGAAACCATGGAAGCCGCAAACGGAGCGGGTCTCGCCGCGCCGCAGGTCGGCATCCTCCGCCGCGTGGTCGTGATTGACGCGGGTGAAGGAAAAATCGAGCTGGTCAATCCGCGCATCATCCTTCAGGAAGGCGCGCAGGGCTGCTACGAAGCCTGCCTCTCCTTCCCTGGACAGCGTGGTTATGTCGAACGCGCGGATCATGTCGTCGTCGAAGGCTACGACCGCAACGGTCAGTTACATACATATGATACGAAGGATTTCTTCGCGCGCGCCGTGCAGCACGAGCTCGATCACCTCGATGGAATCGTCTATCTAACCCGCAAGACCGAGCCGCCGGAAGGATTTGAAGAATCCTACAACGAAGAAGAAGATCAGCCCGAATGAAGTTTGCCTTCCAAATAATTGTTCACGAAGAAGAGGATCAGCCCGAATGAAGATTGCCTTTTTGGGCACACCGGAATTTGCGATTCCCTCTCTGGATATGCTTGTCAATAGCGGGCATACCCTTTGCGTGTTTACGCAGCCGGATCGTCCGGTCGGCCGCCACGCAACGTTGACTCCGCCGCCAACCAAGGCATATGCGCTGGAGCACAACATCCCCGTCTATCAATTTGAAAAGATTCGCCTGCCGGAAGGCGTCTCTGCGCTCAAAGCGTTTGCGCCGGATCTGATGGTGACCGCCGCGTTCGGGCAGATCCTTTCCGCCGAGAACCTCGCGATTCCGAAATACGGCTGCATCAACGTACACGGTTCGCTCCTTCCCAAGTATCGCGGCGCGGCGCCGATTCAGTGGGCGATCATCAACGGCGAGCACGAAACCGGCATAACGACCATGATGACCGATGTCGGCATGGACACCGGCGACATTCTGCTGACCGATCGAATTGCGATTTCGGACGGCATGACCGCCGGAGAGTTGTTTGAAACGCTCGCGGTACTGGGCGCTGAGACGCTCCGCCGGACGATTCTCGCGCTCGAAGCGGGAACGCTCTGCCGTACCCCGCAGGACGAAGCGCAGGCCACGAAGTGCCCCAAGTTGAAAAAGGAGCACGGCAAACTTGAGTTTACCGAATCCGCGCGCAGCGTGCACAACCGCGTTCGTGGAACGAACCCCTGGCCGGGCGCCTATGCGTTTCTCTACGGCGAACCGCTTAAGATTCACAAAACGCAGATGACCGATCAAACGCTGGAATGCGAAACGCCTGGACTGCTCCGTGGCAACGCGAAGACGGGTCTTTTCGTTTGCTGTGCGGATGGATGGCTCGAAATACTCGAACTTCAGGCGACCGGCGGAAAGCGCATGCTGGCGAAGAGCTTTCTCGCCGGATGCCCGCTGGAAGGCAAGGTGCTCTCTTGAACGCGCGCAGGCAGGCGCTTGAAGCGCTCTGCGACGTAACGGATCGCGGCGCTTACGCAAACCTGCGCGTCAAACAGCTGCATGAACTCCTGCCGGAGCGCGAGGCAAAGATGGCCGCCGCGCTCGTTTATCATACGCTGGACCATCTGCTCACGATTGACTACTATCTTTCGCATTTTGTGAAAGGATCGCAGAAACCGGTGATTCGCGGAATCCTCCGCCTCGGCGTTTGCGAACTGCTCTATCTTTCCACCCCCGCGCACGCGGCGGTTTCCGAAAGCGTTGCGCTCGTTCGCGAGGTCGGCAAACCCGCTTTGGCGGGATTCGTCAACGCCGTACTGCGAAACATCGACCGCAGCCGCGACGCGCTACCCCCACTGCCGAAGGAGCCGGTCCAGCGGCTGGCGATACAGTACAGCTATCCGGAATGGATCGTTTCCGAGTGGCTCAGCGCCTTTGGCGAAACGCAGACGGAAGCGCTGCTCGCTCGGCCGGAATCGTCCATGGAGCTGCGCCCGCAATACCCCTACACCGTTTCGGAACTGCAGGCGGCGCTTCCCGTTGAGAGCAAGATCAATGCGTGGGATTCGAACTCCCTTCGCCTGTTGCATGGATTTGACATTGCCGCGTTTCCGCCGTTTCAGGAGGGCAAGTGCACCGTGATGGGCGAAAGCGCAATGCTCGCCTGCCGCGCGCTCGGCGACATGACCGGAAAGCGCGTGCTGGACGCCTGCGCCGCGCCGGGCGGAAAGAGCGCTTATCTTGCGAGTCTAACGCAGAACACTATTCGGTTGACCTGCTTCGAGCTGCATCCGCACCGGAAAGAGCTGCTCGATAAAACGCTCCAGCGGCTGCACGTCTCCGCGGAAACGCTACTTCAGGATGCAACCGTGTTCGATTCCTGTTTTGAGCAGGCGTTCGACGGCGTGCTGATCGACGCGCCCTGCAGCGGACTCGGATTGCTCGGCGACAAGCCGGACATTCGCTACAGCAAGTCCGACGCGGACGTCGTCGCGCTAGTCGCGATTCAGCAGCAGATTCTCGACGTCTGCTCGCGCTATGTCGCGCCGAATGGCGTGCTCGTTTACGCAACCTGCACGATTTCGTCCCGCGAGAACGAACGGCAGATGGAGTCGTTCCTCGCACGTCATTCCGAATTTTCGCTGGAGCCGCTATCACTTTCGATTCCGAACAATGGTCAGCTTCAGCTCCTGCCGCAGGTGCACGATACCGACGGATTCTTTCTAGCGAGGATGAGACGATGCCGTTAGCCGATTTCAATAGAACCGAACTCGAAACCCTGCTTGCGAGCTTTGGCGAACCGAAGTTTCGCGCCAAGCAGGTTGCCGAGTGGCTCAACAAAGGCGCGCGCCCGCAGGAAATGACAAACCTGCCCGCTGCGCTGCGTGATAAGCTCGCCGAAATTCCTTACGGCGGGGTCGAAATTGAACGAAAACTGGTCTCCGAGAAGGACGGCACCGTCAAATACCTCTTCCGCCTTGAGGACGAAAACCTTGTGGAAGGCGTATTGATGCGCTATCATTATGGTAATACGCTGTGTTTGTCCACGCAGATTGGCTGCTCCATGGGCTGCCGGTTCTGCGCGTCCACGCTGGAAGGCTGCGTTCGGAATCTAACCGTAGGCGAAATGCTCGGGCAGATCTTCGCGGTTGAGCGGGACGAACCCGCAACCGAACCGGGCCATCGAACGGTGACCAATCTCGTGCTGATGGGCAGCGGCGAACCGCTGGGCAACTACGACAACGTCGTTGCGTTTCTCAATCGCGTCACCGCGCAGGACGGGCTTCGCATCAGCGCACGGAACATCTCCGTTTCGACCTGCGGCATTGTGCCGAAGATCGACACATTTGTCAAGGATGCGCCGCACGTAACGCTTTCGATCTCGCTGCATGCGCACGACGACGAAACGCGCACTTCGCTGATGCCAATCAACAAAGCGTACCCCATTAGCGAGGTCATTGCCGCGGCAAAACGCTACGCGGATCAAACGGGGCGGCGCGTCGTGTTTGAATATGCGCTCATCGGCGGCGTCAACGACTCCCTGGCGGATGCGGACGCGCTGAGCAATCGACTGCGCGGCATACTCTGCCACGTGAATCTGATTCCGCTCAATCCCGTCCCCGAGCGGGGACTCAACGGCGTTTCCCGCGCCGACGCGGAGCGGTTCTGTCAGCGCCTGACGGAACGGAACATCTCCGCCACCGTTCGCCGCGAAATGGGAACGGACATTGAAGGCGCTTGCGGCCAACTGCGCAGGAGGATACTGCATGAAATTCGCGGTCAAAACGGAAATCGGTAAACGCGCGCACAACGAAGACAGCTACCTGCTGCCCGAAAAGGAAGCGCTGCCTCTACTGTTCGCCGTTGCGGACGGTATGGGTGGGCATGCGGCGGGCGCGGTTGCGAGCGGAATTGTCGTAGAAAAATTGAACGAAACGAGTGCTTCCGATTTTTCGGAGCATGAGATTGAGCAGCTCATCGGCGTGATTCAGCGCGCGAACCTGGCCGTTTTTGAAGCGGCGGAAGCGGACAAAACGCTCTTTGGCATGGGCACGACGCTGGTCTGCGCGCTTGTCCTCGGCAAGTCCTACCTTGCCGCGAACGTTGGCGACAGCCGGCTGTATTATTTTGACGGAAAAACGCTGGAACGCGTGACGACCGATCATTCGCTCGTGGAGCAGCTCGTTCAGTCCGGCGTGATTACGCGTGAGGAAGCAAAGTATCATCCGCATCGAAACATCATTACGCGCGGCGTCGGCCTATCCGCTTCCGTCGACGTGGACGTGTTCGAGCGGGAATGGAACGCGGGCGATATCCTGCTGCTCTGCTCGGACGGCTTGCATGGCGCGCTGGAGGACGAGGAAATGATCTCCATTCTCTCCTCCGAGCAGTCGCTGGACGACATGTGCGACGAGCTTGTGCAGCTTGCGCTGAGCAACGGAAGTACGGACAACATCACGCTGGTGCTCGTACGTCGAGAGGAGGGTGACCTCCTATGATTGCTCCTGGAACCATTGTTGGACATCGTTATCGCATCATCGATCTGATTGGCACCGGCGGAATGGCGCATGTCTACCGCGCGGTTAATCTCTCGACCCACAAAGTGGTTGCGATTAAAGTTTTAAAGGACGAATACCGAAACTACGCGGAGTTCTTGCGCCGGTTCGAGCGCGAAGCGCGCGCCGTGCTGCACCTGTCGCATGATAATATCGTTCGTGCGTTCGACGTTGGCGATACGGACGGACTGCCCTATATCGTGCTAGAGTTCGTAGACGGTCGAACGCTCAAGGATATTCTGGTTGAGAACGGCCCCATGCCGCCGCGCATTGCCGTTGCGCTCGTCGTGCAGGTGCTCGACGCGCTGGGTGCCGCGCACGCCGCGGGCATCATCCACCGGGACGTGAAGCCGCAGAACGTAATCGTGATGCAGAGCGGCAAAGTCAAGCTCATGGACTTTGGCATCGCGCGGGAAGTAAACGCAAGCACGGTCACCTTCAGCGGAGCAACCGTACTCGGCTCGGTGCATTACCTCTCGCCCGAGCAGGCGAAGGGACAGCCCGTGACCGAGGGAAGTGACCTGTATTCCGCCGGTATCATGCTCTATGAAATGCTCACCGGGCAATTGCCGTTTGACGGGGATAGTTCAGTTTCAATTGCGCTCAAGCACATCAATGAAAACCCCATCCCGCCCATCGAGCGAAACAGCAAAGTGACGCCCGCTTTGAACGACGTGATCCTGCGCGCAATGAATAAGGACCTCAACCGTCGTTATGCCTCCGCACGCGACATGGCAGATCATCTGCGCCGCGCGCTCAAGGATCCGACGGGTGATTTTGCGCGCTTTGCTGCCCCTGCCGCGGCGAAGTCGCAGCCCGTGCGAAAACCCGCCAAAAAGCGCAGGCACGGCGCGCTCAAAATCGGCCTAGCCGTTGCCGCGTTCGTTCTCGCGCTGATCGGCGTGTTTCTCGTGCTGCGGGATGTGTATCAGAGCGAAGCGGGGTCGTTTGAAGTCGTCCCCACCCTCGTGGATCGCTCGTTGGAAGAAGCAAGGCAGAAGTCCGAGAACTTCGGCTTCCACTTTGACATTCAGGATTACGAAAACAGCGACACGGTCGCCAGCGGTGATATCATTCTCCAAACACCGGAAGCGGGCACCAAAGCCAAGCTCGGCACAACGATCTATGGCGTCGTCAGCTTGGGGCCCTCCGCCCCGCTCGTTCCGAATTTAATCGGACTATCACCCGACGAAGCGAAGCATGCGCTCGCCGAGGTCGGTCTCGTGCTCGGCAACGTGCAATACCGCGTGTCCGAGGTCGCGATTGGGTATGTCTGCGAGCAGTCGCTCCCGGCGGACACGGAGACGACGAACGGTCAGGTGATCGACATCGTCATCAGCGCTTCTTCGGAGACGACCATGCCAATGCCGAACTCGATGGATCAGCCGTTGAACGTGATCCTCGACCAACTCCGGATTGCATCGTTTAACAACCTGTTTGTTCGCTATGCGGAGTCCGACATCGTCGAAGACGGCGTCGTCTACCTGCAGGATCCGCTGCCGGACACGCAGGTTCTGCCGGAAACGCCGGTCACGCTGACCGTTTGCGGTAAGCCGGAGTACGGGTTTGAGTCCGATATCGCTTTCAATGTGGATGTTGACAGCAGCGGCACCAAGGTGCTCGCGGCAATTCAGGAAACCTACAACGGTCTTGCTTACTACCGAATCGTTTACGAAGGTTCGCTTGAAAAGGGCGAGAAAGTGCCTGTGTCGTTTACCGCGTATTCCGACGTAGAGGGCACGCGCGAGGTGGTGCTCTTCTCCGACGGAAAGCTGATTAAGCAGCAGGACTTTACGTTTATTGCGAAGGGCGCGTAACGCCATGCAAGGTCGAATCATCAAAGGCGTAGGCGGGTTTTACGACGTATTACTGCAGGACGAGTCGATCGTCACCTGTAAGGCGCGCGGGCGTTTCCGTAACGAGCATCTTGTCCCAATGGTGGGCGATTTGGTCGAGATTTCGAAACCCGCAACCGGGTTTGCATCCATCGA
Organism: Christensenella sp.; assembly: GCA_034927595.1. Classification (GTDB taxonomy): domain Bacteria; phylum Bacillota; class Clostridia; order Christensenellales; family CAG-138; genus UBA7703. Next base: position 66,581 of record JAYFPQ010000057.1, on the reverse strand, counting down.
CGATCTGCTGCCTCGAAAGAACGCGCTCCTGCGTCCCCCCGTCTCCAACATCGACCAGCTCGTCATTGTCGTTTCCGCGAGCGTTCCAAAGCCGGACTGGCTACTGACCGATAAGCTGCTCTTACAGGCGCATCTGCTCGGCATTACGCCCCTGTTGTTGCTCAACAAGCTCGACGTTGCGGACGACGCGATCGTTTCCGAGTTTGAGCGGGACTACGCCGCGTTTCCAACATTGCTTGTTTCCTCGAAGACCGGATTGGAACTTGAAAAGCTGACAAGCGCGCTGAACGGCAAGATCTCCGCGTTTGCTGGACAATCCGCCGTTGGAAAGTCCTCGCTGCTCAACGCACTGTTCCCGCAGTTATTGCTCGAAACCGGCGAACTCGCGAAGCGCACCGACCGCGGAAAGCACACCACGCGTCAGGCGGAACTCTGGCCGCTGCTTGGCGGCGCCGTGCTGGATACACCCGGCTTTTCTCTCTTTGAGCTTGAGGAAATTCCACAAGAGGCGCTCAACGCCGCCTGGCCGGAGTTTGACGGCGCAGCGGAACAATGCCGTTTTGCGGGCTGCCGCCACATCAAGGAGCCGGATTGTGCGGTAAAAGCGCTCATTAGCAGCGGACAGCTCACGCAAGCGCGCTATGATCGATACATTGAGATTTCGCAAGAGATCGAACAAAGGAGAAAACACCGCTATGATTAAGATTGCGACTTCCATTCTTTCCGCCGATTTCAACAACCTCGGCCGTGAGATCGAACGTTTGAGTGAGTGGAACGCGGACTGGATTCACTTTGACGTAATGGACGGCCACTTTGTGCCCAATATATCGTTTGGGCCGCAAATCTGCTCAACGATTCGACCGAAGACTAAGCTGCCGATCGACGTGCACCTCATGGTGGAGGAGCCCTCTCGCTTCGTCCCCTGGTTTGTGAGTGCAGGCGCGGACATCATTACGATTCACGCGGAAGCGGAAAAACACCTGCACCGCACGCTCCAGCAGATTCACGAGGGCGGCTGCAAGGCTGGCGTTGTGCTCAACCCCGGTACGCCTGCCGTCGCGGTGAAGGAAGTGCTGCCGTATTGCGATCTCGTGCTGGTCATGTCCGTCAACCCCGGTTTTGGCGGGCAACAGTTCATTCCGGAAGCGCTCGAGAAGATTGCGGAGTTACGTAAAATGATTGACGAGCGTAATCTTTCCGTCGAAATCGAGGTGGACGGCGGCGTCAACCCGGAGACGGCGAAGCGCTGTATCGAGGCGGGCGCTACGGTGCTTGTCGCAGGCAGCGCCGTGTTCCATGCCAACGACCCCGCGGATATGATTCGTCAGCTCCGTTGCGGGAGATAAATCAAAAAACAAGCCGCGTCAGCGGCTTGTTTTTTTGTACAGATTTGCTACTCGCTCTTGAGTAAGGTGGTCAAAAGATATGCGTAAAGCGGCTCGGAGCCCTTTTCCCAGTTGGCGCGCATCCGCTGCGCCATGTCCCGCGTGGCAACGCGAATCGAGAGCTCCATGACTGCCGCGTTCTGCTCCAGCGCACGCAGGCGAACGATGTACCCGCCGGAGGGAAGCTCCTCCATGTCCGATACAATCTGGGTTTGCAGCAGCATCTCCTCGCGGTGCTCCCGCGCGTATAGCTCCAGCCGTTCGCGCAGCGACATCGGCAGGCTCTCGACGAACTGATCCAACACGTCCGTCCCATGGACGGATACGCGATACGCCTGCCCAAAGGCGCGCGGTACCGCCGCGATAAACGCATCCTCTTCCAGCTCATGCATGCAGCTTTGATAGTCAAAATAGCTCATCACGTCGTTTTCCACCATAACGCGATAGAGCTGTTCGCGCGTGATGTCCATCTTCGCCGCGCGAATATAGTAAAGTATGATCAGTTTATTTTTGGTGACTCCCTGTGCAAAAATCGGCATGCAGCCTCCGAATCCGAGTTTTGTACGCTTTGTTTACGCCTCCGGCAGACCCAGCGAACGCGCGAAGATGCGCGCCGCGCTTTCGACATAAGCCCCGCAAGGCCGCCGCTCATAATACTCCTTCGTGCGCGCCTCTGGCGCCTCGCTTGGGGATGTTGCTACGTCAATTAGCAGATCGCGGCAGATGATGGAATGGTTCTCCGCCTGAAATGCCTCCGCAAGGGCGCGAACGCGGGCATACACCTCCGCCTTCTCTTCCTTTGCCTTCGGGTCGTCATAGCCTTCGATCAAGCCTTCCGCCATGAACATGCCCGTCACCGCGCCGCAAACTTCGCGCAGCTTGCCCATTCCGCCGCCAAACGTGGAGCTGACACGCGCTGCCTGCTTGCTTGTAAGACCGGCTTCTTCCGAGAACGCGAGCAGAACGGACTGCGCGCAATTGTAGCCTTCTTCAAAGTATGCTTTTGCCAAAGATGCCTTGTCGTTCACTGTCATGTGCTATTTTCTCCGTCCTGTTATTGACAGGATCATAGCACATTTTGTGCTTGCTTGTCCAATCCACTTCCGGTTTTTACGGGAAAAAACAGCCCCCTCACCAAATCGGCGAAGGGGTTGTAGTGTTGATTATCGAAATCGAGAGTCGGTTATTTCACGTTGAACCCGACCTGCGCGGCAGGCATTGTGGAATCGTTGATGTAGAGCTCAACCCAATACTCGCCGCTCGGTGCGGTGGAAACAAGTTCCATGGAACCGTTGATGTAAACGTCCGTCGCTCCCTGCGGATCGAGATCATACGCATCGATGATGTTGTTGCTGGTGTCGTACCATACGAAGTGTACGATCGTATCCGGCTGGGTGTTGCGTAGCACCGCGGAAACATACCAAATGCCCGTGGACGGCACGGTAACGATGGAATCCAGCGGCTGTCCACTGCTGTCAAAGCCGGAGGTCATGTGGACGTCCTCCAGATACGCGCCGGTGGTGTCTACATTACCCGTCATTTCCTCGGCTGCCGTCACGCGGAATTTCACCGTGGCGTCCGGGTCGGTGCGTTCGTCAATGTAGTATTGAACCTCGTAGTCTCCCTCTGGAAACAGAGTGTCCAGCGAAATGGAGGAATAGATGTATCGATCGGAAATGTCCCCGCTGTCAACGCTGACCTCCTGAATCGTCTCGCCGGTGGTGTCATAAATCCAGACGAAGCGAATTTTGGTGTTGTCCGGTGCGTTGCGAAGCATAGCAGAGGTGTAGAAGACGCCCGCGTCCGCCGGATAGCTCGTGACCGTGTTGCCCGGCTTCCCTTCGCCGTCGATGGAATCGGTCATGATTGCTTCTTGAATGTTTGCCGTGCTGACGCTGAAGCTGCATCCCAGCAGCCCGATCGCGAGCAGGGCGGTTATCGCAAAAATCAGAATGCGTTTGTTCGTGTTCATAACGGCTCCTTTCGGTTGTTTGCTGAATTGTTCTCCGTCCATGATCTCCGCATGGACTGCCGTCTTTATTTTGTTCTTCTGCAACAAAAATAGAGCGCCATCACGGAATCGTCTGTGATTAATTAACACATTGTGCATATCTGTTCTGTAACAGTATTATACTACAAAATTCGTTGACTGTATATTATTTTCGTTTTGTGCAACACAGAATGAAAAAACAGCCTCTTTTGTATCAGAGACTGTTTTAGCTGGTTTACCCGTTATGGTAAGGCTCTTATTTTACGGTTGTTGTTTTCCAGAGCATCTGCGCGTTTTCAAACAACGCCTCTACCCTGCAGTTATCCTTAAGCCACGCCAGATACGAGCGCACCGTACTGCCAACGAGCACATACTGTTCAATGGTCATTTTCAAGTCATACGTCAGAAACAGTTGCTGCAATAATGCCTCGAATTGCATCGGTGTTTGGCATAGTTCGAGAATTTTCTCCGCGATCTCGTGCACTTTGTCGATGTTGCATTGCGCGAGCGTCGCAATCTCGCCCGTTATTTCGGCGTGCGCGGGGACAAACACCTTTGCCTGCATGGTCTTCACGCGCTCCAGCGTTGCAAGATAGGCCGCGACATCGTAAACAAACGTAATCTGGTATTTCTCCAGCGTTTCACGGCTGGAAAGGCAGTCCGCGAGGAACACCGCGCCATCCGCGGTTTCAAACCCGACCATGTCGAAGAAGTGTCCGGGCAGCGGAACGATTGTTATGCCGTCCGGCAGCGCGTCCTGCGTGAGCTCGTCCGCTTCGCTTTCCTGCGCCATGAGAAATTTGTGCCGCAGATCCTTTGGCGGAAAACCTCCGTAGAGAAACGAAGGCTCCAGCAGCGGATGCACGGTAAAGTCGCGCTCCATTCCCGGCGCAAAGATATCACAGCCGGTCTGCGTTTGCAGGTATTTGTTTCCGCCAATGTGGTCGGCGTTGGAATGCGTGTTGTAGATTGTTTTGAGTTTCCAGCCGTTGGCGTCGAGAATCTGGCGCACTTTGCGGCCTGCGTCCTTATCGTTTCCGCTGTCGATCAGGCAAACGTCCGTCTCGTTGAGGCGGATCAACCCGATCTTGGCAGGGCTTTCGATATAATAGGCTGATTCGGTGACTTGGTGTAATTCAAACATGGAAACGATCCCCCGAAACAAACGATTTCGGTTATTATAGCATAATTCACTTTGTATTATAGCGAAAATTCGATATTCGCATCCTATTTAAAACATTATGCGGTTTCAAGTCCCATCTGATTTGATCGGCAACAAAAAATGACCACCCTGTTGGGTGATCATTTTTGTTGGTGCGGCAGATGGGACTTGAACCCATACGCTCGCGCACACGCCCCTCAAACGTGCCTGTCTGCCAATTCCAGCACTGCCGCGCACCATGTCATTATAGCCGTAGGAGGGTTTATTGTCAATTCCTTTTCGACAAAATATTGAGCTCATTTTATCTCGTTTTAATACGTCCGAATCTACCAAAAAAATCGTTCATCGGATGGATTCTGAATGTTTCCTTAAATTTTTCATTGTTTCCTCCGTAACATCCCCCTTTTCCTTTTTTCTCGGTCGTTTTCGCGTTATAATAAATCAAATTGTTTTATCAACTGAACCCCGCCCTCATTTTCGGACGAGGTTCGCATTTGAACGAAGGAGGACCCTTTCTCATGCGAAATCTCACCATGCTGACCGACTTGTACCAGCTGACCATGATGTACGGCTACTTCAAGGAGGGCATGCAGAACAATACCGGAATCTTCGACCTGTTTTTCCGCCCGAAGGAAGACGTGGAATACGCCGTCATGGCGGGCACGGAAAGCGTGGTCAACTACATCAACGCGATTCACTTCTCCGACGAGGACATTGCCTATCTGCGCTCGTTAAAGCTCTTTGACGAATCGTTTCTAACCTATCTTTCAACATTCCGCTTCACAGGCGAACTCTACGCCATGCCGGAAGGCACGGTCGTATTCCCATATGAGCCGCTCGTTCGCGTCCGCGCGCCGATTATGGAGGCGCAGCTGATCGAGACCGCTATCCTGACGTTTGTAAACCATCAAACGCTGATTGCAACCAAGGCCAGCCGCATCTGCTATTCCGCGCAGGGCGACTCCGTGCTCGAATTCGGCCTGCGCCGCGCGCAAGGACCGGACGCGGCGATCTACGGCGCGCGCGCAGCCATCATTGGCGGCTGTAACGCGACGAGCAACGTACTCACCGGCCAGATGTTTGACATTCCCGTCTCCGGCACGCACGCGCACAGCTGGGTGCAGAGCTTTCCGGACGAGGTCAGCGCGTTTCGCGCCTACGCGCGCGTGTTCCCGGACAGCACACTGCTGCTGGTCGACACCTACGACACGCTGCGCAGCGGCGTTCCGAACGCAATCACCGTGTTCAATGAGCTCCGCGCGGCGGGACATGAGCCCGTTGGCATTCGCCTCGACAGCGGCGACCTTGCGTACCTGAGCAAGAAGGCGCGCGTCATGCTCGACGAAGCGGGCTTCCCCAAGGCAAAGATTGCGGCGAGCAGCGATCTGGACGAGTACCTAATTCGCGACCTGAAGACGCAGGGTGCGTGCATCAGCGTTTGGGGCGTTGGTACGCGGCTGATCACGAGCGAGAGCAATCCCGCGCTCGGCGGCGTATATAAGATGAGCGGCGAAATCGTCGACGGCAAGCTGATTCCGAAAATCAAAATCTCCGACAATCCGGAGAAGGTCACGAATCCGGGCTACAAAAAGGTATTTCGCCTCTACGACAAGGACAACATGGCGATTGCGGATTTGATTTCGCTCGAACACGAAACCATTGACGTCTCAAAGCCGCTGCGCATCTTCGACCCGATTCAAACCTACAAGCGCATGACGCTGACAAACTTCTCCGCGCGTGAGCTGCTCGTTCCGATCTTTGTCGACGGAAAGCAGGTCTACCAGTGCCCGGACATTCACGAGATAGCCGCCTACGCCAAGAAGGAGCTTGCCTCGATGTGGGACGAGTACAAGCGCCTCTTGATGCCACATACGTATAAGGTCGACCTCTCGGACGCGCTCTACGACCTCAAGCAGAAGCTCTTACGCGACGCGGTCGGAGACCACACATGAGACGACTCGTCGTGTTACTCCTCGCGCTGGGGCTCGTGCTTGCGCTGTGCGCCTGCGATAACGCGACGCCGGTGCTCGCGGGCACGCCTACGCCCGCCGCAACGCCTACGCCGCTACCAGACGCGTTTTCCGCGGAGATCACCGCCGAGCCGCTGCCGACCGATCTGCTCGGAAACGAGATGCAGCCGGGCGATCACTACGGGCAGTACCTCGCCTTTGGCGAACTGCGCGTCTACGAGTACGGCGACGGAACGTTTCTGGACGGGCTCTGCGTAAATGCGTATCCCGCGCCGCTCGACGGAAAAATGCAGATTGTGTACTACACGTCGGACAACAAGGTCTGCGGCATTGGTACGCTGCACAACGCCCTTGGCACCACGCGCCTTGAGACGGGCACCAACGCGATCTATGCCGAAATCAATACGGACATCGACGTTACGCAGATGGACTTTGTGCTCGAGGTCGTAACTCCCTACGCACCGGTTCCCGATGGCACACCCGCGCCTTAATGGATCGATATACTCCTGTTAAGCGAAATCGATCAAAAATAGACCCGCCAAAAAAGACCCGCCGTTTGATTGGCGGGTCTTTTGTTTGTTGGTTTGTTACAGGCTCTTGAGCACGCCGGTCTTGTCGTTGAACTCGTGAATGAGCGCGTCGATCTCGGCGGCCTGCGCGTGCATGTCCGTCCAATAATGCTCGTCGTACCACTGCTGGTTGATCTCTTCGTAGGTCTTGCCCTGCTGTTCCACCCAGGTGTAGTACTTGAGGTTGTGAACGCGCTTGCGGCCCTCGTAGGTGAGTTCTTCCATAACGTCCGTACGGATGCCGTGCAAGTGCTCGGAGTAGTCCGCCGCGGCCTTGACCGGGCTGTATGCGCCGTCTGCCTCTTCGAGCTCCTGAATGCGGCTCGTGTACATCACGGAGGAGTCCGTGCCGACCGTTGCGAGTACGTCGTGCTCGGTCAGCTCGTAGTACTTCGCCATCTTGATGCAGCAGAGCATGTTCGCGATGCCGGAGATGCCGAGCAGCGAGAGCTTCTCGACGAAGTCCGCCGGAACGCCGACTTCTTCGACGAGGTACTTCTTGCCTTCCGGATCGTTGAAGAGCCGGAGCAGCTTCTGGCTGTCTTCGTCGTCAATGTCAATCACCATGTCGGTGTTCTTCACGTTGTGAATCCACGGCACGTGCTTGTCGCCAATGCCTTCGATGCGGTGTCCGCCAAAGCCGTTGTTCAGCAGCGTCGGGCACTGGAGCGCTTCGCCGACGGCGAGCTTACTCGTCGGGTAAACTTCCTTGAGGTAGTCGCCCGCGGACATGGTACCCGCGCTTCCGCTCGTGAAGGCCGCGCCCGCGAACCGATCGCCGTCGCGCTTGATGGATTCAAACGCGTCCGCAATCGCCTTGCCGGTCACCTGATAGTGCCAGACGCAGTTGCCCATTTCTTCAAACTGGTTGAAGATCATGACGTCCTTGCGGGTCGTCTTGAGTTCCCAGGTTTTGTCAAAGATTTCCTTGACGTTGCTCTCGCAGCCGGGGGTCGCGATGATTTCGCCCGCAACGGTCTTGAGCCATTCGAAACGCTCCTTGCTCATCTCGGCGGGGAGAATCGCAATGGAATCGCAGGAAAGCAAAGCGGAGTTGTATGCACCGCCGCGGCAGTAGTTGCCGGTGCTCGGCCAAACGGCCTTGTGGTAGGTGGGGTCGAACTGTCCGGTGACGAGACGCGGCACGAGGCAGCCGAACGACGCGCCAACCTTGTGGCAGCCCGTCGGGAACCATTTGCCCGTCAAGATGATGATGCGCGCCTTCACGCCGGAGAGCGAGGAAGGCACTTCGATGAAGTTCACGCCGCCGAACTGACCGCCGGTTTCCTTCGGCTCGTTGCGCCAGCTGATGCGGAACAGGTTCAGCGGGTTGATGTCCCAAAGGCCGACCTTGGTCAGTTTCTGCTTGATTTTATCCGGGATTAAATCGGGATTCTGCATTTCGGCGAACGTCGGAATGATAATTCCCTTTTCGCGTGCCCGGTCAACGCTGTTTTGAAGCCCTTTCGGGTTTTTGGTCAAGTCGATCATGTATCTCTCTCCTAAATAATTTTATTTAGATATCATACCTTTTCGATATCAGCATACATCATCGACAAGGGTTTGTAAACCCAAAACGGCTAAAATATTGAAATATATTCATGTAATCTAATTTTTTGTTTGGCCTTCGTTTTCCAATTCCAAATTGCCGTATTTTGCGGCGAACGCAAGCATCAGATCGACCGATTCGCCGTAGCTCAAAATCCCGCTCGGCTGCGAATTGTGCTTGAGATACACGTCGTTGCGTTTGTCCGCGCTCTCGCGAACCTCGCCGTCAAACATGTGCCAATATGCGTCGTAAGCTTCCAAGTCGCGCCAGACCGCGTCCCCGTAGGCCAGCGTAGCCGCAAGATAGCGCGCGCTGTCCGCCTTGTAGAGCGCGTTTCCGGAAAGAATCAGCGCGTTCATGAGGCCGGAGTAGCGAACCACCGGATCGCTCGAATACCGGCAGGCCAGATATGCGGTAAACTCCGCCTCGTTTTCGCTGGCAATGCCCGTCTGGTGCGCCATTTCGTGCGCCGCCGCATGATACAGCAGCAGCGGCGGTTGATCCGCGTTGACGTTTGGTTCCGCGGTCAGGCCAATGTAGATTCCGGCGATGCCCTGCCAGGAGAGCCCGCGTGACCAGAGCACCGGCTTTGCGCGCGTCGGATCGGGTTCAAACATCGGGTAGTCGCTCGCCAGCGCGGCGTATGCTTCCGGCAGTTTGCCGAAGATCGTTTGCATCGATTCTGTCGGGGCAAACACCCCCTGCTCGTCCTCCGGTAGCGTTCTGCGAAGTTCGCTTGCCTCCTTTGCCGTGTTCCAGACGAACGCCTCCAACTCCTCCACCGGTCGGGTTGAAACATCCAACCCCAACCGCTGTGCAAGCGGCTCGCGAAAGTAGTTGAACCCCCAAGTAATATAGAAAAGATTTAGCACGATCGTGCCCGCAAGCAGGATTGACGCAACGGTTCGAAGCAAGCGTTTCCAATCGGCAGTTTTCAACAACAGTTGTATTACGCGTACGACGAGCAGCGCCGGAATCCCAACCACGAGCGCATAGAGCAGCAGCTCCGCAATCGAGCACGGCAGAAGCGACGTTGCGGCGGAGATTGCGCGACGAATCGTTTGATAGACGGTTTCGCTGTAATGCGACTCCACCCAGGCGGACTGTCCTGCGAACACGCGCGGCCACGAGAAGCCGAGGATTGCAAGCGAAAGCGCAATTGCAAGCCGAACGACCGTTCCGCCGAGCGAAGCCGTCTTTTTTTGTATTGATTGTTGTTTCGTTTTTTGGCTCATGCGCCGATTATATCACGTTTTCTTTGCGCTGGCGCCCTATCTTATACTCGGTTTTTCTGGCGAATTGGTCGCCTGCGTGTTAAAATACGGTGTGAGGTTAAACCACATGGAGATTGGTATTTCAACGGCAAGCTATTTCAGCAAACTCCAGATTGAGGACGCGGTGTTGGATATGGGCGCGCGCGGCGTTCCCGTCTGCGAAGTGTTCCTGAATTCGTTTTCCGAATACGACCCCGCGTTTGTCGAGCTGCTCGACGAGCGCATTCGCCGTTCGAACCTGCGCGTGTTCAGCATTCACCCGATGAGCATGCAGTTTGAACCGCAACTCTTCTCCGTCCATCCCCGCCAGCGGGACGACGCCTGGCGCATCTTCGAGCAGGTGCTTGCGGACGGAAAACGCCTCGGCGCGAGCCATTATGTGATGCACGGCCCGGCACGGCTCTTCGGTGGGGTCAAGAACATTGGGCTGACGCGCATCGCGCCCATCCTCGTAGAGTTGAGTGTGCTTGCGCGGCAGTACGGCATTCAGCTCACGCTCGAAAACGTCAGTTGGTGCGTCTTCAACGAGCCGGAGTTTGGCGTCCGCCTGCTGGACGCCATTGGCGGCGACGCGCTGCGCTTTACGCTGGATGTCAAGCAAGCCGTTCGCAGCGGGCACGACCCAATGGAATACATCCGCGCCGTCGGCAGCCGAATTGTCAACGTGCACCTCTGCGATGCAACGCAGCAGGAGAACGACTCCGCGCGGTATGCCATGCCCGGCGCGGGGAACTACGACTTTGTGCAGATGTTTGACGAGCTTGCGGCGTTTGGCTATCAGGGCCCCGCGTTTATCGAGGTCTACAGCGACATGTACCGCCAGATACCGGAGCTTTACGAAAGCTATGAGCGCATGCTCGCGCTCTATGCGCAATCTAAATTGGCAAAAGAAGCGAATTTACCAACTTGATTTTCGGATTTTCGCTTTTTTCACCGCCTGAAATATGGTAGTATATTCGAAACCAATTGGAGGTTTTCTATTATGATGGAACGCTATACCGACGAATCCTGGCGCAACTCAATGCGTCTGCGACTGGATTTTAACAACATGATGTCCGACCAGCTCGGCAACCGCGGCATCTACCGCCGCGAGCTCGAAGTCATGCAACCGCAGATCGACGCGGCAATTGCCAGCATGCGCGCCAAACGGCCGATCATGCGCTGGCGCGAGTTGCCTTACAATCAGGATGAAATCGTCGCTTCCATCCTCGAGGAAGCGGCGCGCATTCGCGACAGCTTTGACGATTTTGTCGTGCTCGGCATCGGCGGCAGCGCGCTCGGCCCAACCGCCGTTCAGCAGGCGCTCAACCATCTGCGCTACAACGACCTTCCGCGGGACAAGCGGAACGGCCCGCGTCTGTTTGTTGAGGACAACATCGATCCGGAGCGTATGGCAGCGCTGTTGGACGTAGTCGACGTCGAGAAAACCTGCTTCAACGTCATCAGCAAATCCGGCGGCACTTCGGAAACGATGAGCCAGCTTCTGATCATCTCCGCACTGCTGCACGAGAAGCTCGGCGCGGACATCAGCACGCACCTCGTCGCCACGACGGACGAGAAGAAAGGCAACCTGATCAAGATTGCCAAGAGCGAGAACCTGAAGACGTATTATATTCCGGAAGGCGTCGGCGGACGTTTCTCCGAGCTCTGTCCGGTTGGCCTGCTTGCGGCGGCGGTCTGCGGAATTGACATTCGCGAGCTGCTCGCGGGCGCGGCGTATATGGACGCGCTCTGCGACATGCACAAGGACGTTTGGAAGAACCCGGCCTATATGCTCGCCACCTTGCAGGTTGCCAGCATGAAGCGCGGTTGCAACATCAGCGTCATGATGCCGTATGCGGATTCGCTGCGCTACATGGCGGACTGGTATGCCCAGCTCTGGGCGGAGTCCCTCGGCAAAAAGGTCGATTGGGACGGCTGCGTGGTCAACGCGGGACAGACGCCGGTCAAGAGCCTCGGCGTCACGGATCAGCACTCGCAGGTGCAGCTCTACACGGAAGGCCCGTTCGACAAGGTGCTCACGTTCCTTGCGGTGGATCGCTACCGCTGCGAAACGATGATCAGTGACGGCTATTTCGACGTGCCGGACGTTTCGTTCCTCTGCGGACACACGCAAAACGAGCTGATCGCCGCCGAACTCAAGGCGACGGAATACGCCGTGAGCAAGAGCGGGCACATCAACCACACGATCGTGCTGCCGGAGGTAAACGCGTTTACTGTCGGACAGCTTCTGTTCCTCTTTGAGATGGCGACGGCGTTTGCGGGCGAACTGCTCAACATCAACGCCTTTGACCAGCCCGGCGTGGAAGAGGGTAAAAAGGCAACCTACGCGCTGCTTGGCAAAGCGGGCTACGACGAAAAACGCGCGGAGCTCGCCGCGATTCCCGAAAAGAACGAGAAGTACATTATTTAACGGAGCAACATGGCAACGATTCGGCCGCTCACCACGGCAGACAAACAACAGGCACGGGAAATTTGGGAGTTGCGCTTTGACGACTCCCTTTCCTTTATTAATTGGTTTTTTGCCGAGCGGTTTGCGCCGGAAACCTCGTTCTGCGCGGAGGAGGATGGGCGAATCGTCAGCATTGCGCACGGCTGCGTGATGCAGCTTCGCATTCGCGGTGTCGTGCTGCCCGCGATGATGATCTCCGGCGTCGCCACACTGCCGGGATTTGAGGGGCAAGGGCTCATGAAGCGCGTGCTTTTTGAACTGTTTTCCGAGTGCAGGCGGCGCGGCATTCCCCTTGCGTTCCATAAACCGTCGCATTTTTCGATCTATCGCGCGGTCGGCGAGTTCCCCTGTTACGACGCGCTGTTCCATACACGCGAAACGGAACCAAGCTCCCCCGTCGTCTGGGATGCGGTTCCCCCCGCCGAAACGCTGCTTCGCGTTTACGAGCAGGCGACGAGCCGCTACAACGGCTGCGTTGTTCGCTCGGCAGGCGACCTGGCAAAGCGTGCGCAAGACTTAACAATCGACGGTTCGCGCTGCCTCGTTCACCAAACCGGCGGCGTTGTGAACGGCTATCTCTTTGCCTCGTTGGAAGCGGACGGCTCGCTCTACTGCGAAGAGACGCTGGCTTCCTCTGCGCTCGCCTATACGGAGTTGATCGCCCGCCTGCCAAAGGGTTCGGTGGTCAAGCTACCGCCGGACGTGCCGATTTCAGGCACGCTCCGCCCTTGGGGCGTGGTGATTCCGGTTGACGTTTCGAGTTTGCTCCGCATGTTCTGCGGCGACGCCGCCGCTCTGCGACTGCGCGTATTCGACGATTTCCTGCCCTGGAATTGCAGCGTGTTCGACGGCGCGGGCAGCCAAACGAGCGAACCCGCGACAAGTTGTCTCTCCGTTGGGCGACTGATGCAGTTTCTTTGCGGATATCTCCCTTTCCGAACGGTGTTCTCCGATCAGATTTGCTACTGTGCGGACGAATACTGATTCGATTCCAGCCATACTGAAAAAGGAGTTTCTATGTACGATATTGTTTCCCTCGGCGAACTGCTGATTGATTTTACGGAGAGCGGGCGTTCCCCCGCCGGCATGCGCCTCTTTGAACAGAACGCGGGCGGCGCGGTCACAAACCTGCTCTGCGCGGCGGCGCAATGCGGCGCGAAGACCGGCTACATCGGCAAGGTCGGAACGGATATGCACGGCGCTTTTCTGAAGCAGTCGCTGATGAACGCTGGCGTGGACGTTCGCGGCTTAATCGAAGTGGACGACGTGTTTACCACGCTGGCGTTTGTCGCACTTCAGCCCAACGGCGAACGCGAGTTTTCGTTTGCCCGCAAGCCGGGCGCGGACACGCAGCTCCGCTCGGACGAGGTGGATGCGGACATGCTGGAGCACACGCGCATCTTCCACACCGGTTCGCTCTCGCTGACGCAGGAGCCAGTGCGTTCGGCCACGTACGAGGCGATTGACCGCGCGAAAGCGGCGGGCGCCATCATTTCCTACGATCCAAACTATCGCGCTTCGCTTTGGAGCAGCAAGGTCGAAGCGATTCGCTACATGCGCTCGCTGATTTCAACCGCGGATATCATGAAGGTCTCCGACGAGGAGCTGCCGCTGTTGACCGGCGAAACGGATCCCGAGCAGGCGACGGACGTCCTGCTGGACCAGGGGGTGAAGCTCGTTGCCGTTACGCTCGGCGCAAAAGGCGCGTTCATTCGCGTTCGCAGCGAGAGCCGTCTGGTGCCGGGTTTTCGTTCCAACGCCATCGACACCACCGGCGCGGGCGACGCGTTCTTCGGCGGGTTTCTCTACCGGTTCCTCTGTTCCGAAAAGGCACTCAAGGACGTTTCGTTGGAGGACGCAGCGGACTATGCGCGCTTTGGCAACGCGACCGCTTCGCTCTGCGTCGAGCAGCGCGGCGGAATTCCCGCCATGCCGATTCTGGCCGATATTCTCTGCCGCTTAGGCGAGTAACACGAAACAGAAAAAATGCTCCGTCGATGTTCGACGGAGCATTATTTATTGAATTCGATTCATTACAGGTATTTCGCCGCTTCGGCGTCGAGGTAGAGCGTCACGTTCGGGTGCAGCTGCAACACCGACGCGGGTACCGTCTCCGTCACCGGGCCGTAGATTGCCTCGCGGATGATATTCGCCTTGATGTCGCCCTGCGCAAACAGCAGAATCGCCCGCGCGTTCATCACGGTTTTAATTCCCATGCTCACCGCTTCCGTCGGAACTTCGTCCATCGACGCAAAGAACCGCGCGTTTGCCCGGCGGGTGCTTTCGGAAAGGTGCACCAGATGCGTGGTCGAGCCAAACGGCGTACCCGGCTCGTTAAAGCCGATGTGCCCGTTCTGACCGATGCCAAGCAGCTGCAAGTCGATTCCGCCCGCCGCCTGAATCAGCGACTCGTATTCGTCCGCCTCGGCGGCAGACGCGGTCTTTCCGCTCGGAACGTGCGTGCGCTCCAGCGGCAGGTCGATCTTCGAAAACAGGTTTTGATTCATAAAGTAGCGGTAAGACTGCGGATTGGTCTGCTCCAGCCCCACGTATTCGTCCAGATTGAACGACGTTGCCTGCGAGAACGAGAGTTCCTTTCGCTGATAGGCGCGCGCAAGCTCAGCATAGAGCGCGAGCGGCGTTGAACCGGTTGCAAATCCCAGTGTGGATTTTGGTTTTTGAGAAAGCAAAACGGCGTATTGTTCCGCCGCAAGTCGAGCCGCTTCTTCGCGTGATGTTACGATTAGATTCATGCCGGTTCATTCCGTTTCCGTTTCGAATTCCGGACGAATTGTCCGTACATTAATTTTACTAAATTGTCGCTCCAATGTCAATGAAATGTCCGTACATTACAATCGTTGATCGATGTTTTTTCTCCTTCCTAACACGTATTAACAAAGTTAATTTGTGAGAATAACCAGAAATATCAAATTCAATCTTGTTGTTTTCTAACATCTACGTTATAATTTCTGTTATACGGGAGGCATTGTCTCGCATGATGAACGAACGAATCTCCAAGGTACGCGACTTTATTCTGTCGCGTGGTGAAGTCAGCATTTCCGAACTGCAGGGACTCTACAGCGGTTACTCGTCCATGACGGTTTGGCGCGATCTCAAGCAGCTCGAAGAACTCGGCTATATCCGCCGCGTCCATGGCGGCGTCATCTCCACGCAAAACCCTGCGCTGCAGGTCGAGGGCGTCTACAGCAAGCGCGCGCGGGAAAACACGCGGCAAAAAATCGCAATCGCAAAAGCCGCGGTACCGTTTATTCTGCCCGGACACGCGGTTTATCTTGACGCGGGTAGCACACTGATGTCCGTTGCCAATCATCTAAGCAACGACCGGTATACCATTATCACGAGCGGCGCAAACATCGCAATTGAGCTCTCACAGCGGCACACCTGCGACGTGCTCTTAACCGGCGGACAGATCAGCGAAAACACGCTCTCCTGCTCCGGCGCGCAGGCAGAACACTTTATCTCCACCATCAACATCGATCTGGCGCTGCTCTCCCCCTCCGGCTTCTCGCTTAAGACCGGCTTTACCAGCGGTTCCCAGAGCGAGAGCATGCTCAAGCGTGCCGTGCTCGCGAAAGCTGCGAAGATCGTTATGCTCATGGACGCGACCAAGATCGGCCGCTCGCTGCCCTTTACGTTTGCGACTATGTCGGATATCGACACGATCATCTGCGATTCGGCGCTTCCGCCGGAGATCGCCGCCGAAGCCGCCGCGCAGGGCGTCGAGTGCATCGTCGCGGAAAGCTGAATTCCGAACAACCAATAATCTTATTAATAAAAACGACCTCCGTTTGATCGGAGGTCGTTGTTTTTTTAGTGTGTGTTTCGCTGTCTTTCGTTCTGATCCTCAATTCGCGCCAAATCCGCAATCTGTTCGCCGACAAACATCTGCCCTTGCTCGGTCAGATGCAGCCCGTCCTCGCAGATCATGTCCTTGAGAAATCCGTTTTTCGCGAGGCAGCGCTGCCGCAAATCCAGCAGCCGTACCTGATACTCCCGCGCAACCTTCTCAATTAAGAGTGAATACATCTCCTGAAAGCGGTAAATCTGGTGTACGTCCCCCAGAAAGCGCAGAATGTTCTTTTCGTTGAGTTTGTCGCCAACCAGAAAGTGAAAGTATCGTTCCGCGTCGATGGGCGGCAGTGTCATCAGCACCGGCTCAATGCCACGCGCATAGAGCCAGCGCACCATGCTGCGCAGCGAGGCAAGAAACGATTCCGGCGTGGTCGCCGGTTCGTGTTTCGCATCCGGCTGCTCGGAGATCTCCGCCCATTTGAAGTTGCAGTCGTTGCCGCCAAACTCCAGAAACGCCGTATCGCAGGTGAGACCTTCTTCGACATCGCGCTCCATCATTTCGAGTCCTTGCGGTGCGGTAAAACCAAACTTCGCGTGGTTGAGCACCTCTATGCCAAGCTTCTCGCCCGCAATCTGCGCCGCGGTTACCTTTGAGTATCCAAGGCGCTTACGCTCTTCGTTCCAGATGACTCCCTTGGCGAGTGAATCGCCCCAAACAACAACGGTTTCCTTTTGTTTCTGTTCCATCTCGGTATCCCCTAAGTCTTATGTCTTCCCCGTTATCATAACAATGCATGTTCAAGTTACGCTCAAATTCTTGTGACAAAACTGGTATCTTGTAACCAATTCCTTTCAAATCCAATACTCACGCAATAAAAAAGAGCCGCGGACGAATCCGCGGCTCTTTTGATCCCTGCTGGGAGTTATTCCATTGCGTTGAGCTTCTTGTAGTACTCGATCTTTTCCTTCGCTTCCTTTTCGGCGCGTTCGTAGAGCGACTCCGCAACATCCGGGAAGGTCTTCTTCAGCGATGCATAGCGCACTTCGCCGAGGATGAAGTCCTTGAAGTTGCCGGTCGGGTCCTTGCTGTCCAGCGTGAATGGGTTCTTGCCTTCGGCGGCGAGATCCGGGTTGTAGCGGTACAGCGGCCAGTAACCGGCCTCGACGGCCTTCTTCTCTTCCAGCTGCGAATGGCCCATGTTTATGCCGTGGTTGATGCAGGGCGCATACGCGATAATGATGCTCGGGCCTTTGTAGGCTTCCGCTTCGTTGACGGCCTTCATGAGCTGGTTTGGGTTCGCGCCCATGCTGACCTGCGCCACGTAGACGTAGCCATAGCTCATCGCCATCAGGCCGAGGTCCTTCTTCTTGGTGCGCTTGCCGGCGGCTGCGAACTTCGCGATCGAGCCGGTCGGGGTCGCTTTGCTGGACTGACCGCCCGTGTTGGAGTAGAGCTCGGTGTCGAGCACGAGAACGTTGATGTCCTCGTCCATGGCGAGCACGTGATCGAGTCCGCCGTAACCGATGTCGTATGCCCAACCGTCGCCGCCAAACACCCAAACGGACTGCTTGACGAGCAGGTCTTCGTTATCCAGCAGTTCGCAGGCGAGCTTGCAGGCGTCGCAGGAGCAGACCTTGCCGTTCTTGATCCATTCCGCTTCCCACTCGGTGCCGGTCATGTCGAGGCCGTCCTTCGCGGTGGCGATCAGACGATCCGCCGCTTCGCGGGAACCGGCTGCGTCGTCCTTCTTGTCGAGCCAGTTCTGCGCGGCGGCCCTGAGGTCGTCCGTCGTGTACTCGGCTGCGATCATCTTGTTGACGATATCGATCACGCGGTTTCTGCGCTGCGTGTTGGCAAGTACCATACCGAAACCGAACTCTGCGTTGTCTTCAAACAGCGAGTTCGCCCAGGCGGGTCCGCGGCCCTTGTCGTTGACCGTATAGGGGCAGGTCGGTGCGCTGCCGCCGTAGATGGAGGAACAGCCCGTCGCGTTGGCAATCACCATGCGGTCGCCAAAGAGCTGCGTAATGAGCTTGACATACGGCGTCTCGCCGCAGCCTGCGCAAGCACCGCTGAACTCGAAGAGCGGCTTTTTGAACTGGCTGCCCTTGACCGTCGCCGTGTTGAGATCGAGATCCTTCTCCGGCAGAGCCGCGAAGTAATTCCAGTTCTCTTCTTCCTTTTCGACGGCATCCGCGAGCGGGCGGAATTCCAGTGCCTTGACCTTTGCCGGGCAAACGTCGATGCAGTTGCCGCAGCCGGTGCAGTCCCAGGGGCTGATCTGAATGCGGAATTCGTAGGACTCAAAGCCCTTGCCCTGCGCCTTCTTCGTTTCGAAGCCGGCAGGTGCGGCGGCCTTTTCTTCAGCGGTGACCAGTGCCGGGCGGATGACCGCGTGCGGGCAGGCCAGAGCGCACTGGTTGCACTGGATGCAGTTTTCGGGAATCCACTTCGGCACGTCAACCGCGATGCCGCGCTTTTCGTACTTGGTCGTTCCGGTCGGTACCGTGCCGTCCGCGCTCATCTTGGAGACGGGCAGCTTGTCGCCTTCCTGCGCGAGAACCGGCAACACATAGCTCGTGAAGTACGGATCGTCCGTGGTCTTCACCGGCGTTGCGCCTTCAGTTGCGGTTGCCCAGGACTCGGGATACTTGACTTCTTCAAACGCATTTGCGCCGATGTCAATCGCGTCCCAGTTCTGCTTGACCACTTCGTCGCCCTTCTTGCCGTAGGACTTCTTAGCGGCGGCTTTCATGTACTCAATCGCCTCTTCGGCGGGAATCACGTTCGCGAGTTTGAAGAACGCGCTCTGCATGATTGTGTTGATGCGTCCGCCCATGCCGACTTTGCGGGCAAGGTCGATGGCGTCGATGTTGTAGAACTTCAGCTTCTGCTTGGCAATTGCGCGCTTCATGGCCGCGGGCAGTTCGCATTCCATCTCCGCGAGCGTCCACGGGCTGTTGAGCAGGAACACGCCGCCTTCGCGGATGCCTTCCGCAACGGCATAGCGGGTCACGTAGCTCGGGTTGTGGCAGGCGACGAAGTCCGCGTTATCGATGAGGTACGGGCTCTGGATGGGCTTTTTGCCAAAGCGCAGATGCGAAACGGTCAGACCGCCGGACTTCTTGGAGTCGTAGGCGAAATAGCCCTGCGCATACAGCGGCGTATGATCGCCGATGATCTTGATGCAGTTCTTGTTCGCGCCAACCGTACCGTCGGAACCAAGGCCAAAGAACTTGCAGGCGATGGTGCCTTCCGGCGCGGCGTTGACCTGGCGGCGAATGGCGAGCGAGGTGTTGGTCACGTCGTCGATGATGCCGACGGTGAAGTGATTCTTCGGCTTCTTCTCTTCCATGTTTGCGTAAACCGCGTCCACCATGGAAGGCGTGAATTCCTTGCTGCCGAGGCCGTAGCGGCCGCCGACGACTTCGATGCTCGTCTTGCCGGTTTCGACCAGCGCGTTGAGCACATCCTGATACAGCGGTTCGCCAAGGGAGCCGGGCTCCTTCGTGCGGTCGAGCACACTGAGACGTTTAACGGTCTTCGGCAGAGCTTCGACGAACTTCGACGCAACAAACGGACGATACAGGCGAACTTTCAGCACGCCGAGCTTCGCGCCCTTCTTGTTGAGGTATTCAATCGTTTCTTCCGCAACGTCCGCACCGCTGCCCATGAGAATAATCACGTTCTCCGCGTCCGGCGCGCCGACATAGTCGAAGAGATTGTATTTACGGCCGGTGATCTTGGCAACTTCGCCCATGTAGTGTTCGACGATGCCGGGAACCGCTTCGTAGTACTTGTTTGCCGCTTCACGACCCTGGAAGTAGATATCCGGGTTCTGCGCGGTGCCGCCCTGATGCGGATGTTCCGGATTCAGCGCGCGGGCACGGAACGCCTTGACCGCGTCCATGTCCAGCAGTTTGGCCATGTCTTCGTAGTCGATCGTTTCGATCTTCTGCACTTCGTGCGAGGTGCGGAAGCCGTCGAAGAAATGGAGGAACGGAACGCTGCTCTTGATTGCGGAAAGATGCGCAACCAGAGAAAGGTCCATTACTTCCTGAACGGAGGCGGAAGCCAGCATGGCAAAGCCCGTCTGGCGGCAGCTCATGACGTCCGAATGATCGCCGAAGATCGAGAGTGCATGCGCGGCGAGCGCGCGGGCGCTCACGTGGAACACGCCGGGCAGCACTTCGCCGGAACTCTTGTACATGTTCGGGATCATCAGCAGCAGACCCTGCGACGCGGTGAACGTCGTGGTCAGTGCGCCGGCCTTCAACGAACCGTGAACGGCGCCAGCCGCGCCACCTTCGCTCTGCATTTCCGCAATGCGAACGCGCTGTCCGAACAGGTTGGTTCTGCCGTTTGCCGACCAATCGTCCGCAACTTCCGCCATTGGGGAAGACGGCGTGATCGGGTAAATCGCCGCTACGTCGGAAAATGCATACGCAACGTGCGATGCGGCGGTATTACCGTCGATTGTCATGGTTTTTGCCATTTGGTGGATGCCTCCTAAGTGATATGTATGGAATCGGGTCAACCCTATGATTACCACCCAATATTATATCTTTTCCTTGGTGTACTGTCAATCAAACCGATCCGCGAAGAACGAATTAAATGCAGGAAAAACACTCATTTCGCAAAATAATTGTCGATTTTACACGATTTAATTGCAGGATTCCCTGCATAAGCCTGTTTCGATCTTAAAAAAATGGAATGCCATTCCAAAATCGTATACAAAAGGCGGAAGAATCGCTCCCTCCGCCGTGTTGCATGATTTCATTCTAGTAGTCCAAACAAGGTAAAAACAGAACTACAGGCACTTATTATGGTCGGCGTGGTCGTTGAACAGCTTGTCCCCAAAGCGCTCCAGAAGCGACAACAGCGGCAAGCCGATGACGAAGCAGGCAATCGCCTGACCAACGGCGACATACGCCGCCGCAACCCAGTAGCTCACGCCAACCTGATAAACATAGACCAGCAGCGCACCAACGACGAGCGCGTTGACGACCACGGACGGCAGCGGCGCGAGGTATTTGGGCGCGCGCTTGCGCAAAAGATAGGTAATGTAGGCCGCAATCAGCGTTGCGAAGCTGCCAAACAACACGTCGTAAAACGGCGCGCCCGTGAGCAGATTTGCCAGCAGACAGCCGACGAATAAACCCGGCACGGCGGAGAACGTGAAATACGGCAGAATGCTCATTGCCTCCGCCACGCGGCACTGAATCAGCCCCGAAGAAATCGGCGCGAGCGCTATGGTTAAGAGCGCGTAGATCGCCGCGATGATTGCCGCACGAACGAGTCCGCGGACGTTGAACTTCTTCGTTGTTTCCATATTACTATTCCTACTTTCCCGCCGCCGCACTGAGCAGGCGATTCGTTTCCGCGCGGCTCTCGGCCGCGACTCGTTCTTCGTCCAATGTTAACAGTGCGCCGTCTTTTACCGTTTGCCGTCCGGCAACCCAAACCGCATCCGCGGGCAGATGATACCCGACCGTGCCAAACAGGTTTGCCTCGTCCATTTCCGCGCAGACCAGCTCCAGCCGGTCATAACGAATGGCGAACAGATCCGCCGCGAAGCCTTCCGCAACAGCGCCGAGCCGGTCCCGCCCCAGCAACCGCGCGCTGCCGCGGGTTGCCATCTTGAGCAGATCATACCCGCTTGGCGCGGTTGCTCCGTAGCGCAGGCGGTGCATCAGGTATGCCGAGCGCATCTCCTCCATGAGGTTGGAAGCGTCGTTGCTGGCGCTGCCGTCAACCGCGAGGCCGACCGGTACGCCGAGCCGGAGCATGTCCGGTATGCGCGCAACGCCGGAGCTGAGCTTCATATTGGAGCAGGGGCAGTGTGCAACGCCGGTTCCGGTATCGGCCAAAAACTGTAACTCGTCATCATTAAAGTGTATCCCGTGCGCGTAGAACACGTCCGAACCAACGAAATCCACGCTCTCCATGTATGCCAGCGGGCGCATGCCGCGCGTTTCCAGCGTAAAGCGCTCCTCGTCCTTGGTTTCGCAAAGATGCGTATGCAGGCGAACGCCGTAGCTTCGCGCGAGCGCCGCGCTCTCCTTCATTAAATCCGCCGTAATCGAAAACGGCGAACAAGGCGCGAGCACCACCTGCCGCATGGAATAGGGCGACGCATCGTGATAACGCTCAATTGCCTCGCGGCTGTCGCGCAGAATTTCGTCCGTGGTCTGTACGACGGAGTCCGGCGGCAGTCCCCCGTCCTTCTTGGACAGGCTCATGCTCCCGCGCGAGCTAACCATGCGAATGCCGAGCTGCTGCGCCGCGTCAAACTGCGCCGCGAGCAGGTCCCCCGCGCCCGCCGGAAACACATAATGATGATCAAAACAGGTCGTGCAGCCGTACTTCATGAGCTCGCCCATGCCGCAGAGCGAACTCAGGCGAACGGTGTCTTCGTTTAGATGCGCCCAAATGCCGTAGAGCGCGGTGAGCCAGTCAAACAGCTCCAGATTCTGCACCTGACGCAGATTGCGGGTGAAGTATTGATACAGATGATGATGCGTGTTGATCAGGCCGGGATAGAGAATCCAACGACTCGCGTCAACGACCTCGTCCGCCGGAACGTTGCCCAACGAACCGATGGAACGAATCACGCCGTCTTCGAGCAGCACGTCCGCGCCGTGCAGAATGGAATCCGCGTCGTCGCAGGTAACGATGGTGCGCGCGTTTTTGAGCAGGGTTTTCATCCGATTGTATCGCTCCTTCTCGTTTCGCCATCCGGATCGAGCTCGCCGGATAAACTTGCCAGTTTGCCGTGATTTTGCTATACTGAATTGCTTTATTGCCGGAATATTGCGTCAAATTCCTTCGTTCCGGTGCATTATTTTACCATATTGCGCGGCTTGGAAACAAGAACACATGCCGCGCGAGACTTTTAGGGAGCAAAACATGCCGCAGGAAACAATCATTGAGCTCGTGAACGTCGGGTTCCAATATGTCGGTTCAGAGAAAACCGCGCTGAAAAACATCAGCCTTTCCATTAAGAAAGGTGAGGTCGTCGCGATTGTCGGGCACAACGGCTCCGGCAAGAGCACGCTCTGCAAGCTCTTCAACGCGCTGCTCCTTCCCTCCGAAGGCAAGGTAACCGTTCGCGGCATGAACACCTGCGACGATCAAAACACGCTGGAGATACGCCGCCGCGTTGGCATGGTGTTTCAGAATCCTGACAACCAGCTTGTGACGACGATTGTCGAAGAGGACGTTGGATTCGGGCCGGAAAATCTCGGCATCCCGCCCGTCGAGATTCGAGCGCGCGTCAACGCAGCGCTGGAATCGGTCGAGATGACCTCTTACGCGGGAAAGGCGAGTCATGCGCTCTCTGGCGGACAGAAGCAACGCGTCGCCATCGCGGGACTGCTCGCCATGCAGCCGGAGGTGCTCGTGCTCGACGAGGCGACCGCCATGCTCGACCCCAAAGGACGCGAAGAGGTGCTCTCCACCGTGCTGCGCCTGAATCGCGAGCAGGGCATGACCGTCGTGATGATTACGCAGTTCATGGAAGAAGCGCTCGGCGTCGATCGCGTGTTCGTCCTCTCCGAAGGGCGACTCGTGATGGAAGGCACGCCGGAAGAGGTGTTCAACGAGCAAACGCTGCTCGAAGAAAGCCGTCTCGAAGCGCCTGCCTATGTTCAGTTGCGGGACGAGTTGATTACCGCCGGGCTGCCCATTTTGCCAACCGCAATGACCTGTGACGCACTGGCGGACGAACTAGGCCGCCTGCTGACGCAAAAGGGATAACGAATATGCCGATTGAGATTAAACAACTCAGCCACACCTACCTGCCGGGCAGCGCGCTAGCATACCCGGCGCTGGCCGATATTACCCTGTCGATTACGGACGGGGAATTTCTTGGCGTCATCGGGCACACCGGTTCCGGAAAAAGCACACTGATACAGCACCTGAACGGGCTACTGCTGCCTACTGCAGGGGACGTGCTGGTCGACGGTCTCAACACGCGCGAAAAGAAGCTGCGAAAGCAGATTCGCTCGCTTGTCGGCATGGTGTTTCAATATCCCGAATATCAATTGTTTGAAGAAACGGTCGAACGCGACGTCTCCTTTGGCCCGAAGAACATGGGACTCAAGGAAGATGAGATGCACGAACGCGCCTGGGAAGCGCTCCGCCTCGTCGGCCTGCCGCCGGAGGAATTTGCTGAAAAATCGCCGTTTGAACTCTCCGGCGGAGAAAAGCGCCGCGCGGCGCTGGCGGGTATTCTCGCCATGCGCCCGAAGTACCTCGTGCTCGACGAGCCGATGGCCGGGCTTGACCCGCGCGGGCGGCGCGAGATTCTCGTGCTCATCGAGTCGCTGCGCCGCGACAACGGCACGGGAATCGTGATGGTTTCGCACTCCATGGACGATGTTGCGATGTATTCCGACCGGATCGCCGTGCTCGACAAGGGTTCGCTTGGCATGCTGGGCACGCCGGAAGAGGTGTTCTCGCGCGGCGAGGAATTGCTGAATATGGGACTGAATCTGCCGCAGGCAACGCGGCTCGTTCGCGCGCTGCGTCTGCGTGGCGTCGCGATTGAACGGGATTATTTCCGAATGGACGAGCTCGCAAACGAGCTGATTGCGAGGTGGCACCATGACCGCTAACATTTCGCTTGGGCAGTTCCTACCGGGCAACAGCTCCGTGCACCGCCTCGACCCGCGCACGAAGATTCTGCTCATGGTGGTCTACATCGTCATCGTGTTTTACGTGAAAACCCTTTGGGTCTTCGCGCTGCCAACCGCGCTGCTGCTGGCCATGTTCGCGTTTGCGCGCGTGCCCGCCTCCTACTTCGGCTCCTCCTTAAAGCCGATGAAATGGCTGCTGGTGTTCATGTTTGTGCTCAACCTGTTTGCGACCCCTGGTAATACGATACTATTTCAATGGAAGTTTATCCGCCTCACACAGGAAGCGCTGGAGCAGGCGGTATACATTACTCTTCGGCTGGTACTGCTCGTTGCGGGCACGTCGATTTTGACGTTGACCACCTCCCCCATTGCCCTAACGGACGGACTGGAAAAGCTGATGTCGCCACTGCGCAAGCTCCACTTTCCCGCACACGAACTAGCAATGATGATGACCATTGCGCTTCGGTTTATCCCGACACTGTTGGAGGAAACCGACCGGATTCAGAAGGCGCAGATGGCGCGCGGCGCGGATTTTGAAAGCGGAAACCTGTTTCAACGCGCAAAGAGCATGATTCCGATTCTCGTTCCGCTGTTTGTCTCGGCGTTTCGCCGCGCGGACGAGCTGGCAATGGCGATGGAGAGCCGCTGCTACCACGGCGGCGAAGGCAGAACGCGCATGCGCGAGCTGCACTTTCACGCGGGCGACCTCATTGCGACCCTGTTGCTTCTATTCGTGCTCGCGGGAATTATCGTGCTGGAGAAGCTGCCGCTATGAGCCGCCGCATTCGCCTGATCGTTTCCTACGACGGAACGAACTACGTCGGCTGGCAGCTGCAGGAGAACGGCGTGTCCGTTCAGCAGCGGCTCAACGAAGCGCTGGCGTATCTCACGGGCGAATCGATTCAGGTGCACGGCTCCGGCCGCACGGACAGCGGCGTACATGCCCGCGCGCAGGTTGCGCATTTCGATACAAACGCGCGCATGCCCGCGGATAAGTTCGCGATTGCGATGAACACACGCCTGCCGAGGGATATCCGTGTGCTCTACAGCGAGGAGACAACCGAGAACTTTCACGCGCGGTTCTCCGCCAAGAATAAGACTTATCGCTACACGATTCAAACCGGGCCGCATGCGGACGTGTTTACGCGCGACACCGCGCTGCACGTGCATACGCCGCTCGATCTGGAGCGGATGCAAGTTGCCGCGAAATACGCGCTGGGTGAGCACGACTTTGCCGCGTTCATGAGCGCGGGCTCGACGCTGGAACGCACCATTCGAACCGTTTTTCGCTCCGAATGGACGCGCGACGGGCGGTATCTCAATTACGACGTGAGCGCAAACGGTTTTCTCTACAACATGGTTCGCATTCTCGTTGGAACCATGCTGGAGGTCGGCTCCGGCAAGCTGCCGGAGGACGCGATTGCACGGGCAATTGCCAGCAAACGCCGCGACGACGCGGGCGCGACCGCCCCGCCGCAGGGGCTCGCGCTGATGCGCGTGCAATACGAGGACTTCGACACGGACGAGGTGTTGAATCGCTTATGACAGAACGACAGGATTTTGAGCGTTATATGCGTCTCGCGCTGGAGGAAGCACGGCTTGCCTTCGATGAGGGCGAGGTGCCCGTCGGCGCGGTGCTGGTGAAACACGGCGAGGTGGTTGCCCGCGCGCACAACCGCGTGGAGCAAACGGGCGCCGCCACGGCGCACGCGGAGCTGCTCTGTTTGCGTGAAGCGATGAAACGTCTCGGCCCGCGGCTGACCGATTGCACGCTTTTCGTCACCCTCGAACCCTGCGCCATGTGCGCGGGCGCCTGCGTCAACGCCAAGCTTTCGCGGCTCGTCTACGGCGCGTTCGACGAGGCGGCAGGCTGCTGTGGCACGAAGATGGATCTCACCGACCATTGTTTTCTGCACAGCGTCGAAACCTGGGGTGGCATATTGGAACCGGACTGTAAGTCGCTTTTAACGAACTTTTTTCAGGCGCTTCGCTAGAGGCGCTTTTCTCTTATTTCGATTTGATTTTTTCTTCATATTTCGAATTCGGCATGGTATGATACGAACTAGAATAGTAAGCATTCTGGGAGGGTAACACGATGGATTTCTTGCGTTTGCTCGCGGATTTGCGCACTCCGTTGTTCGATTCGGTGTTCCAGTTTTTTACGTTCTTTGGCGAAGAAACCCTGTTTATGGTCATCGCCATGGTGATGTTCTGGTGCATCAATAAGAAAACCGGCTATTTTCTGCTCTATGTATGCTTTCTCGGCAACACGATCAATCAGTTCTTAAAACTTCTGTTCGTCGTGCCCCGCCCCTGGGTGCTCGACCCGGACTTTAAAATTGTGGAGAGCGCCCGTGCGCAGGCGACGGGCTATTCCTTCCCCAGCGGGCATACGCAGAATTCCGCCGGGCTGTTCCTCGGTATCGCCCGCGCGGAACATACGCTTTGGATTCGGATTGTCTGCGTGGCGATGACACTGCTCGTCGCTTTTTCGCGGATGTATCTAGGCGTGCATACTCCGGCGGACGTGTTGACCTCGCTCGGCGTCGCGCTGCTGCTGGTTATGTTGGCTTATCCGCTGTTCTATCGCGCGTGGAGCAAACCGAAGTGGTTTATCGCGCTGCTTGGTCTGCTTTTCGCCATCGGGATTGCTCTGCTGCTGTTCGTCGAACTGGTTCCAATGCCCGCGAACGCGATTCTGGAGTTCTCCGCGGACGGCGCTAAGACCGCTTACACGATGTTTGGCGCTTCCGTCGGTCTGGCGTTTGTACTCTGGATTGAGCGCAAGTACATCAATTTTTCCGAGAAAGCCGTCTGGTGGGCACAGATTCTGAAAGTCGCTCTCGGCCTCGGCATCGTGATCGCTCTGCGTCTGCTGCTCAAGGAACCGCTTCTCGCGCTCTGCGGCGGGCACAACGCGGCGCACGCCATTCGCTATTTCCTGATGGTCTCGTTTGGCGGCGCGGTCTGGCCGCTGACCTTCCGCTTCTGGGGCAAGCTCGGTAAGAAAGAAACCCCTGCCGCCTGACTCGAAGCATACAACAAACGCCCCGCAAGATGACTTGCAGGGCGTTTTCTTGTTTGTATCGTCAGTGGATCAAACCGCGCAGCAGCAGCGCCAGAATCAGCGCGCCGACGATCACACCGGCGTAGATCAGCCCGATCTTCTTCACGTGATTCGTTCCCGCGGGCGCATTCGTCGGTTCGGATGTTGGTTGCTCCGGATTTTCGGCGGTGACTGCGTCCTCCATTGCGTCCAGCGCGCGCGCAAACAGGTTCCGCTTCGGTTCCGGCTGCGGCTGCGGTTCCGCGACGGGGCGCTTTGCCTGCGGTGCGCTCAGCCGCGCATCCGGAATCGGCAGATGCGACTCCGCCTCGCTGACGAGCGGGTACTCCGCCTGCAGGTCAATACAAGCCAGCGCGTGACGATAGTCAAATACGGAGGCGATCCCCTGCGCGCCGGATTGGTCGATCATGCGCCAAAACAGGTGAAACAGCGGTTGCGGAACGTTCGGGTTTGGCTGAATCGCGTCCTGAAACACAGCCTGCCCCGTCATCGCTTCATAAAGCGTCTTTGCCAGCGCGGAAAGATCGACCCAGGGCTCCGTGTCGTCCACCTCGCGGCGCGCGCGAAGACCCGCCTTTGCCGCGCCAAACGCAATCAGTTTGACCGTTCCATCCGTGCAAAGAAAGATTGAATGCGCCGTGATGTCATAATGCAGTGAGTTGAGGCTGTGCACGACGAGCAGCGCGTCCGCCATGGACGCGAGAATGTACATGCACTCCCCCGTCGTCAGCCTTCTGCCGCGCAGGCGCAGGTAACGATCCAGCGTAACGCCCTCAAGCTGCTCCATGATGGCATAGGACGTTCCGTTCTCGAAGAACGCGGTGTATACCGTAACGAGGTTGCTGCTGCCCTTTGCGTCCGTCAGCGCGAGATGCTGACGATAGAACATCTCCGAGCCTAAATAGAACAGCCCTCCGCAGGCCTTGTTCTTCGGCATCAGCGCGTTGTTCTCTCCCGCGCGGTCGGCCAGCGCATAGGGAAAGTATTCTTTGATGATGATGCGCGTGGACGTTTTTTCGTCGTGTCCCACATACGCAATTCCATAGGTTCCGCGCGCGAGCACGCCGTCTATGGCATACCGCCGGTGCAGGAGTGTTCCTACCGGCAGCAGTTCCGCCGGTTCAAGCTCCCCAGATATCTGTTGGATCATGCTAGTCTGTCAGGCCCCTTTGCCAAAATATCCCAAGACCCCCAGTGTTAAAGAACGATCAATACCCAATCGCGTTTGCAAACAGCAGCAGTGCGCTCGTGAGCGCGAGCACCGCGAGCTGAATCTTTGCGCTCCAGCGGAACCACTTGCCGTAGCCAATGCCGACGATGCCGAGCGAGATTAAAAGCACCGGGTTCGTCGGATAAAACACATTGGAAAACCCGTCGCCAAACGCATAGGCAAGCACGGAAATCTGTCGCGAAATTCCGTTTAAATCCGCAATCGGTGCGATCAGCGGCATCAGCAAAAACGCCTTTGCCGAACCGCTCGAGATGAACAGCTCCATCACGAGCGCGAGCGCGTAGATGAGCAGCACGACAACGCCGCTCGTCGCGTTCTGCGTCAGTTGCACGGTCTGATAGAGAATCGTGTCGAGAATCTTGGATTCCAGCATGGTATAGCGAATCGAATTCGCCATCAGAATCAGCAGTACTGCGGGCAGAATGTTGACCATGCCCTTGCCGAATGCGCGCCGGTAGTTCTTGCCGCCCATGCCGAACACCAGCGAGGAGATTGTACCCGCGAGCAGAAAGATCAACGCGATGAGCGGCATAATGATATCCTGCAACAGCGGCACAAAGCTGGAGAACAGAATCAGCGCAATCCCGACGCCAAGGATGCTAGCAAACCAGATCAGCGCGGCGTCCTTGCGCTTTGCAAAGGTGAACTCCGTTCGAAGCGACGCCCAACGGTCGATCATTGCCGAATCGTAAATCAACGAACGCTGAGGATCCCGCTCAATCTTCTTGGCGTAGGGAATCAGGAACGCGAGCAGGAGTCCATAGATTAAGACGAACGTGAGTAACCGCATCCAGATGCCGGAAAACATCGGTAGCCCGACGAGCTCCTGCGCAACGCCGACCGTAAACGGGTTGCAAACGCCGGTGCTAAAGCCGAACCCAACCGCAAGCAGGCTCATGCCCAAGCCCACCAGCGCATCCCAGCCCAGCGAGTACGCCAGCGCAACGGCAATTGGCACAAGCGGCACGCATTCCTCAAACGACCCGACAAACGCACCAAGGCACATGAAGAAGAGCGAAACGAGCGGCAGCAGCTTGTATTTCTGGTTCGCTGCCATGCGGTAGACGCGGTTAAACAGATAGGAAAGCAATCCGCAGACATCCATCGCGTTGAACGCGCCGCCAATCACGAGCAAGAATGCGATGATCGCAATCACCGTGGCCGAGCCTGAGGCGCCGAGCGCAAGGAACGGCGACAGCAGCCACTTCCAAACCGGCAAGCCGCCGTCAACCGTGTGATACGTTTCGGCGACGATGGACTCAGTTCCGTCCGTTACCACCCGCTCATATTCGCCCGCGGGGAGTAAAAACGTCAGCGCGTAAGTCAGCGCCATCAGGATAAACAGAATGATCAGTGCGGTTACAAACGACCGCGTGCCAATGTTGAAGACTCGCTTGTCTTGCTGTTCCATGCCCGTCCCCTTCCATGCTATCCATAGTATCACAGAGTCAGAAATAAGTTCGATTTCGTTCTCGTTTGATTTTGACTGATCATGAAGAACGAAAAATTCTATTCGCTCAGTATACCATAGCGCAGGGGTTCTGACAAAGCATTCTGCATGAAAATACAGCGTATTTGAATGGATAAGTTGCATGCCGCTTCACAAACGATACGGTTTTGGGCGAAGCGCAAGGGGTTTTCAAACGCGATGCTATTTGTTATAATGCAGTTGCGTGAGGGAGTAGTTGACGCGGGTTGCCCGCGTTCCAAGTCAACATGGTAGCACGACGCAAGGTTGCGTCTGGCTTGGATGAAATGACGAGACTCATGTACGACACTCTGTTTGCCGTACATGGGCTTTTTTATTTCCGGCAAGCAGAACATTTCGAACATTCGATTTGATTACACGAAAGGAAACCACAGTCATGCAACCGTATCTGCTCGATTCTGCAGCCGTCTTACAGTCCGTCGCCTCCACCGAGCACGGGCTGAGCGCCGCCGAAGCGGAAAAACGCCTTTGCGACAACGGGCCAAACAAGCTCGAAGAAGGCAAAAAAACACCGCTGATCGTTCGCTTCTTTCAGCAGATGAAGGACCCGATGATCCTGATTCTGCTTGCGGCAGCCATCATCTCCGGCGTGACCGCCGTCATTGAGGGCGAAAGCTTTGCGGACGTCATCATCATTCTCACCGTCGTGATCATCAACGCGGTGCTCGGCGTCGTTCAGGAAAGCAAGGCCGAGAAAGCGATTGAAGCGCTGCAAAAGATGTCCGCCGCCACCTGCCGCGTGCTGCGTGATGGCGCAATGCTCCGCGTGAAGACGGAAGACCTCGTCGTTGGCGACGTGGTCTTGCTAGAAGCGGGCGACGCGGTTCCCGCGGACGGACGCATTCTCGAAAGCGCGAGCCTCCAGATTGAGGAAGCGGCGCTTACCGGCGAGAGCGTTCCCGTCAGCAAGCTGATTGACGCGCTCAATCTCGGCGGCGCGAAGGATGTTCCGCTGGGCGATCGCAAGAATATGATCTACATGGGCAGCATCGTCGTTTATGGACGCGGCAAGGCCGTCGTCACCGCAACGGGCATGCAGACCGAAATGGGCAAGATCGCTGGCGCGCTTGCGCAGGCCGAGGACGGACAGACGCCGTTGCAGATCAAGCTCTCGCAGCTTTCCAAAATTCTCACCTGGCTCGTGCTGGGCATCTGTGTCGTGATCTTTGGCGTGAACATGCTGCGCTTCCGCGGAACCGGCGAGCGATATATCCTCGACTCGTTCCTGATTGCGGTCAGCCTTGCCGTCGCCGCCATTCCGGAAGGCTTAGTCGCCGTGGTCACGATTGTGCTCTCGATCGGCGTTACCAACATGAGCCGCCGCAACGCGATCATCCGCCGCCTGACTGCGGTGGAAACGCTCGGCTGCGCGCAGATCATCTGCTCGGATAAAACCGGCACGCTCACGCAGAACAAAATGACCGTCGTCGAGGACTATGGCGACGATGTTCCGTTGCTGGCAACCGCCATGGCGCTCTGCAGCGACGCGGAGCTGGACGAGTCCGTCTGCGCCGTGGGTGAACCGACGGAGTGCGCGCTGGTCAATTTTGCCTTTACAAAGGGCTTGCACAAAGCCGAACTGACGAAGACCGAGCCGCGCGTAGACGAAGCGCCGTTTGACAGCATGCGCAAGATGATGTCCACCGTGCACCAAACGCAGCACGGGTTCATTCAGTATACGAAGGGCGCGCCGGATGAGGTGCTCAAAAAGTGCGCCTATTATTGGAAAAACGGCAAGGCGCTGCCGCTCACGGACGAGGTCCGCGCGGAGATCGTCTCGGCAAACCACGCGATGGCTCAAAAAGCGCTTCGCGTGCTCTGCGGCGCGTTCCGGCTCCACGAAACAAAACCGACGGACAACTCCCCCGCCGCGCTCGAACGCGAACTCGTGTTCATCGGCCTCGTCGGCATGATCGACCCGGTTCGCCCGGAGGTGATTGAAGCGATTGAGCACTGCCGCACCGCGGGCATCCACCCGGTGATGATCACTGGCGACCACCGCGACACCGCCGTTGCCATCGCGATCACGCTTGGCATCATTTCGGACGCATCCGAGGCGATTACCGGCGCACAGCTGGACGAAATCAGCGACGCGGAGTTTGAACAGACGGTTGGCAACTACAGCGTCTATGCGCGCGTGCAGCCGGAGCATAAGGTGCGAATTGTCAACGCATGGCGCAAAAACGGCTTTATCACCGCGATGACCGGCGACGGCGTCAACGACGCGCCGAGCATCAAGAGCGCGGACATCGGCATCGGCATGGGCATCACCGGTACGGACGTCACGAAGAACGTGGCCGACATGGTGCTTGCGGACGACAACTTCGCGACCATCGTCAACGCCGTTCAGGAAGGCCGCCGCATCTACGACAATATCCGCAAGTCGATTCAGTTTTTGCTCTCGTCCAATATGAGCGAGGTGCTGAGCATCTTCTTTGCGACCATGCTAGGATTCATCATCCTCAAGACGGTGCACCTCCTCTGGATCAACCTGATTACAGACTCCCTGCCCGCCCTCGCGCTGGGCACGGAGACAGCGGAGCGCAACCTCATGCAGCGTCCGCCGCGCGATCCCAAGGACGGCATCTTCGCCGGCGGCGTCGGGTTCGACGTTGCATATCAGGGGTTCCTCGTGACGGTGCTGACCATGGCGGCTTATTTCATTGGCGAGCGGATTCAGAATGGCGCCTGGGCGATTGCGAACAGTACGGACGGCACGACGATGGCGTTTTTAACGCTGAGCATGGCGGAGATCTTCCACAGCTTCAACATGCGCTCCCAGCGGCAGAGTTTGTTCACGATGAAGGGTCAAAATAAGTTCCTTTGGGGCGCGGCGGCTCTTTCGCTGATTCTGACGCTTGTGGTACTGTATGTGCCATTTTTGCAAAAGGCGTTCAGCTTTGAGCACATCAGCATTCTGGAATATGCAATCGGTCTTGCTCTGGCGTTTATGATCATCCCGCTGGTTGAGATCGTCAAGGCGATTCAGAGAGCGGTAGCGAAAAAGAAATAAGGCATTCTAGATGTAACGCAAGAGCGCACCCGCGAGGGTGCGCTCTTATACATTGCTTCTTTTCGAATCAGTTCCCCTGCTACTGCTTCATGATCAACTGTGTCAGTGCGTCGATTTTGCCGTATACGATCATGCGGTCTCCCGCCAGAACCTTTGTGTCGGCTCTTGGAAAGTCGATCATTTCCGAACCGCGGTCGATTTTCAAAATCTGAATATAATGCTCTTTCATTTGCAGTTCCTGCAAGGTTTTGTCGCAAATGAAACTCTCCGTATCCACAATCAATTCATAGATGCTAAATTCAGGACTCAGGTTTAGAACTTGCTCGATGCGACCGTTGGAATTCATCTTTTTTATCTTGTTTTTCAGTAACTTCTCCGTCACCTTGTCAAATCGCTCGGAAAGATATTTGCTCTGGGTCACGACAATTACGAAGAGCATCATGATCGATAAAGCAATCGCAGTGCCGAGAATGTTTTGGGACGCCTGGGTTAATACATTAAATAACAGCGTGATCAAAGTAATCTGCGCAACATAGCTGATGATCATCAGCGCGCTTGCAATTCGCCTTCTTGTTGGATGCTGTACGATCAGCTCCGATTCGCGCGTCGTAAAACCAGTATGCGTCAGAATCGAAATCACCTGAAAGCGAGCTTTGTTCAGTTCCAATCCGGTCAGCTTTAACACGATCGAAAGAATTTCGATCAAAAGCCAAATCAACACGAATAAAATAATAAAGATGATAAGATTCATAACCCCTCACAAGAATAAAGTCTGTATATAAAACCAGTAAATAAAAGATATACCGATATGTTCAAAACGAGTTCTATCTCTTCTAGTATAACACAACGCATATTACCATTTATAAATCAGAAACGCTTCGCGCACACAGTGCTGTCGATAGTTGCACTATTCAAGCGATAATAGCCCTGTTTTATACAATATTTTTAGGGGTACATTCGATTTAGACTGGCTTTCCTGATCATTCCGATGATTAGAACCGTCTGGCTGACTCTCATGGTGATTGTGAAATGTCGAGATAAAACAAAGCACCCTTACGGGTGCCTTGTTTGTTGATGCTAATTTTTTACGCTTTGCCGTCGCAGCCAAGAACAGTGGTGATCTTATGGGAAACCATGTTCTTAATCGCCACGCGCGCCGGAGCGAGATACTGGCGCGGGTCAAAGTGGGACGGGTTGTCGTTGAAGTACTTGCGGATGGTCGCCGTCATGGCAAGACGCAGGTCGCTGTCGATGTTGATCTTGCAGACCGCCATGCGCGCCGCTTCGCGGAGCATATCCTCCGGAACGCCGATCGCGTCCGGCATGTTGCCGCCGTTTTCGTTGATCATCTTCACGAACTCCGGAATGACGCTGGAAGCACCGTGCAGAACGATCGGGAACCCGGGCAGGAGCTTTTCCACATCCTTGAGAATGTCGAAGCGGAGCTGCGGTTTCGTGCCGGGCTTGAACTTGTACGCTCCGTGGCTGGTGCCGATGGCAATTGCCAGCGAGTCCACGCCGGTGCGCGAAACGAAATCCTGAACCTGTGCGGGGTCGGTGTAGCTGCCTTCGCCCGCGGCAACCTTTACGTCGTCTTCCACGCCTTCGAGGCGGCCAAGCTCGCCTTCGACGACCACGCCGTGGTCATGCGCATACTCGACGACCTGACGGGTCAGCTTTACGTTCTCTTCGTAGCCATGGTGCGAACCGTCGATCATGACGGAGGAAAAACCGCCGTCGATGCAGCTCTTGCAGAGTTCAAACGTATCACCGTGGTCGAGGTGGACGCAGATGGGCAGGTCCGTCTCGATGCAGGCGGCTTCGATGAGCTTCATCAGATAGGTGTGGTTGGCATACTTGCGCGCGCCGGAGCTGACCTGGAGGATCAACGGAGCCTTGAGTTCTTTCGCGGCCTCGGTGATGCCCTGGATGATCTCCATGTTGTTGACGTTGAACGCACCGATGGCATAGCCGCCGGCATATGCGTCCGCAAACATCTTTTTGCTGGTTACGATAGGCATTGTGTATATTCTCCTTTTCTTGAGGTTGTCTTGTTCTTTCGATACGTATTCTACCACAAGACGGTCAAAAAGCAATCAAAAATTGCCGGAATTCCGTATAGCGGAATCGATTTGACGAAGATTGTTGCATTCGCTTCGCTGAAATAAGCGCTCGCAAATGAATAGTTGCATACACAATTCGGAATCAAAATTGCCTTTCCGGTCAAAATACACTATAATGCAGTAGAGAAGGAACCAATTCCCGCCAGTGCCTTTTGGCATGGTGGATGGATCGTTGGAGGAGCGACAGATGGACCCGAAGAAGAAGCAGATGCTGTCCCTTGTGATTCCCGTATTCAACGAGCAGGAAGTGCTCAAGGATTCGTTTGCGCGGATGGACGCGGCGATGCAAAGCACCGGATACCCCTATGAAATCGTCTACGTCAACGACGGCAGTCGTGACAATACGCTCTCTCAGCTGCGCGAGCTTGCCAATGAGCACAAGCAGGTAAAGGTGCTCTCGTTCTCCCGCAACTTTGGTCACCAGCTCGCGGTCACCTGCGGTATGGACGCGGCAAAGGGCGACGCGCTGATCATCATCGACGTCGATTTGCAGGACCCGCCGGAGCTGATTCCGCAGATGGTCAAGATGTGGGAAGACGGCGCGGACATCGTCTACGGCAAGCGCCTCAAGCGCAAGGGCGAAACCCTGTTTAAGAAGCTCACGGCCGCGATGTACTACCGCCTGCTCTCCTGGATGAGCGCCTACCCCATACCGCTCGACACGGGCGATTTCCGGCTCGTTGGCCGCAACGTTGCCGATCTGTTTTTACAGATGCGCGAGCACAATCGTTTCCTGCGCGGCATGTCCGCGTGGATGGGTTACAACGCGGTGCCAATCGAATACGAGCGGCAGGAGCGCTTTGCGGGCAAAACGAAGTACACGCTCAAAAAGATGCTTCGTCTCGCGAGCGACGGCATCACCGGCTTTTCGGACAAACCGCTCACGATGCCGATGCAGTTTGGAATCGGCCTTTGCGTGCTCGCAGGCTTCGGGCTTCTTGCGCTGATCATCGTTGCGATTGTCCGCGGCGTTGCGAGTTGGCTCTGGGCGGCGGACGGAATTCTGCTCGTGCAGGGACTCACGCTCTTCTTTATGGGGCTGCAGGGCATGTACCTCGGGCGGATGTACGACGAACTCAAAGGCAGGCCTCTGTACATCGTTTCGGAAAAATACAACCTCGACTAATCCGCTTTTGTTTCGTTGTAATCGATCTGAAAAGAGCGATTCAACTTGTTTTATGAGCCGCGCTAAGAAAGTTTTTTCTTGCGCATATACGGCAGATATTGTACAATACTTTGGGTTTTAAGAAGTAAAACCCGACCTGAATTACTTCGTATATCAATAAAAGGAGAACATAGATATGGCAATTAAAGTAGGCATCAATGGCTTTGGCCGTATTGGCCGCCTGGTCTTCCGCGCAGCCGCAGCCAACCCCGACATCGCAGTCGTTGCAGTCAACGATCCGTTCATCGACCTGGAGTACATGGTTTACATGCTCCGTTATGACACCGTGCATGGTCAGTTCAAGGGCGACATCGCCATCAAGGATGGCAAGCTCGTCGTCAATGGCGAAGAAACCGCCGTCTATGCCTGCATGAACGCAAACGAAATCCCGTGGAAGGATGCCGGCGCGGAATACGTCGTCGAGTCCACCGGTATTTTCACCACCACCGAGAAGGCCAGCGCGCACTTCGTCGGCGGCGCCAAGAAGGTCGTCATCTCCGCTCCGTCGGCCGATGCTCCGATGTTCGTCATGGGCGTCAATCAGGACACCTACACCAAGGACATGAAGGTTGTTTCCAACGCGTCCTGCACCACCAACTGCCTCGCGCCTCTGGCGAAGGTCATTCATGACAACTTCGGCATCATCGAAGGCCTCATGACGACCGTTCACTCCATCACCGCGACGCAGAAGACTGTTGACGGTCCGTCCAAGAAGGACTGGCGCGGCGGCCGTGCGGCAGCGCACAACATCATCCCCAGCTCGACCGGCGCAGCCAAGGCAGTCGGCAAGGTCATCCCCTCCCTCAACGGCAAGCTCACCGGTATGTCCCTGCGCGTTCCGACGCCGGACGTCTCCGTTGTCGACCTGACCGTCCGTCTGGAGAAGGCCGCGACCTACGACCAGATCAAGGCCGTCATGAAGGCCGCTTCCGAATCGCCCGAGTGGAAGGGCATCATCGGTTACACCGAAGACAAAGTTGTTTCTTCGGACTTCTACACCGATCCGCGTACCTCCATCTTCGATGCGGATGCCGGCATCAGCCTGAACGACCACTTCGTCAAGCTCGTCGCCTGGTACGACAACGAGTGGGGTTATTCCAACAAAGTTCTCGACCTCATTTCGCACATGGCGAAGGTCGACGCGAAGTAATCGAATATCCAACTGCAACAAAGGGAGCGCTTCGGCGCTCTCTTTCACATTTCTCGCAATAGAATAAGGACGTTTCCGTTCGAATATTGTTTGGTGAACGGGGTTCCGCTCCGTTTGATCAATTGACGCAGAACACGCCGTGTGTTACAGTATGTATGCTTAATATTGCATATTCATGTAATACTATTTGAGCAATATGTGATCGACTCGAATCGATGAGGAAACGCGTATGAAGCAATTACGCCGTATTGGATTGCCGCTTCTATTTCTTTTAAGCACGCTCGCGCTCAGCGCATGCGGCGCGGCTTCGCAGCACCAGAAAGCGATTGAGCAGGCGATTGTCGGCTACTCGGACTATTACATCGTGGTGCGCGATCTTTCAACCCAGGTGAAAGACGGCTATTCAAAGATCGACCCGAAACAGAGCGTGGTGAACTATACAATTTCGGTCGAAATACCAGACTATACGAGCGCCGAGTTTCAGAACGTGCCCTATACCGTTCCGGAGCCAGACGCAACCACCGTCAGCACGGAACAATATCAAAAGAAAGCGATCCTTTCGATTCGGCAGGCTCTGGAGACCTATGCGCTCAAGAACCCCACCGCTTCTACCATCCGCGTTCCCGTCACGTTTGACGTCATGTCCTCCGGTAACGGTTGGACGGCCTCCATCACCACCGGAAGCAAGACGGCCATTCAGCAAGCGGTGGAAAACAGCATGCTGCAGATCTTAAACGCGAACGAAGCGTACCAGAAGAACACGCAACTTGCGCAACTCAACAGTTCTCTGGCATCTCTGCTTGCCGAACCGCTTGGCGGCGCGGAATATGCCGCGCTCGTCGAGTTCTCAAACGTCACGCAAGCATCGGACGGCGCGTATACGGCCACCGTGTCATACCCCGACCCGACGGCGGTCTACTCCGCTCTCGGCGAGGCGTATGTCAACTCGTACAATCAATCCTTCTATGGCGACCCGATCACCATTACGCTCACTGCAGACGGACTAAGCCGGATCGATACCTCCGCTATGCCCCGCGTACAGGACACGATTACCGCGTCCTACGACCCGGCTGCGGGCACATATGCATTGGTCGACGCGACAGACCTGATTGCCCACGTAACGGTCGCCAAGCAGCAGGCCGAAGCAGCCGCGTCCGACGCGGTCAACGCCTCCTGGCGCATTCAGCCGCTCGACCCGCCCGAATCCGGCACGGTGCTTGAAGGCACGAGCACGGGCAACAAGATCGTCTTCAAAGCCGGTGGAACGCTCGGACGCTACTACTACATTCGTCTTTACGCCATCTCCGGCGAGGATGTCTCCGAAGAGGGTACCCTGAGCGCAGGATTGTTCATCGTCGGCGGCAAGTCGACGACGGTGCTGCTGCCAACCGGTTTCTATCGCGTCTCCTGCATCGTTGGCGACGATTGGTATGGGCCGGACGCGCTCTTTGGCAAGGACGCCAAGAAGTACGCGGGTAAAAACGCGCTGGAATCCCGCGAAGGGTACGTCAATACGATTTCGTTCCAGTAAGCTTTCTACATGCTCCTCTGTACGCAAAAGACTCCGCCACATGGCGGAGTCTTTTTGTTGCACCCGTTTATTTTAACGCGAGAAACGCAAACAGCGGATAATGATCGGAATACTCCGTCGGGATTGCGCGGGCGTTGAGCACGGTGATGTTCTTGGAAACGATGATGTTGTCAATCTGCGACATCGCAATCCGCTTATATTTGTAGTCGTAAAACTTCGTTTCGCTGGTGTTGACCACGCGGTAATTCTTAAGGAATCCCGCGAACTCCTTTTCCTCCGCGTTGAAGTCGCCGGTGAGAATTTTGTAGTCGTTCTTGTCCGCGTCCATGATTGCGAGCACTTCGGAAAACTGCTTCCTGCGAATTGACGCGGATTCGTAGGAAAAGTGCGTATTGTAGACGGAGACGCGCTTTCCGTCGATGACGTACTCCTCTTTTTGCAGGCAGCGCTGCTCCTTGTCCTCGCTCGAAAGCAGCGTGATCTGCTCGTTTTGCGGCTTGAACTTCGAAATCTGGCCGATGCCGTAGCGCCCGCCGGAGTCATAAGCAATCGTCTCCGCAAAGGACATATTCTGCATGTTGCGCGTGCGCACTGAGAGCAGGTTGTTCGTCTTCTCTTTTTTGTTGATGTAGACTTCCTGAACGCCGAGAATGTCCGGCTTCTGCGCGGCAATCAGCCAACCTTGCATCAACAGATTGTCGTTTCCGCGCTTGATGTTCCAGGTGCCAACAGTCAGCACATCCCGAACCAGATAGATCGAATACTTGACCTTTCCGTTCACCGTGATGCGAATGGTTTTACTGTTGCCGGAATTGATTGTGTATTTCGCGCTTGCAATGCCCGTCGAACCAATGCTGACCTTTACGCCGTCGTTGGCAATCCCCTTGACAACCACCTCGCCCTGCGTTGCGGTCAGCACATAGCCGTATTCGGTCGGCGAAAACTTGGGCGAGAGCGTTCCGCCTGTAATCTCCAAACCGGAGAGCACGTCGTTTCCAACGCTCGCCTTGAGCTCGACGTAATCCGCGGAGACATAGCCCGTGGTTCCGTTAAAATCGATTGCGTGCCATGCGCCGGAGGCGTAGGCCTGCGTTACGGTGAACTGCTCCCCCTTCTTCGCGGCGCCAAGCTTCTTTGCCCCTGTCGAGGCGGATGCGCGTACGTTGATTTCGGTGTCGCAGTTGATGATGGTTCCCGTATAGCTCATTTGATAGGAAGCCAGCGACGCGTCGATGTTGACGTACATACGGTTGACGTAGCCCGTCCGTTTTGCCGCTTCGACACGGTACCATTCCGAGTTTACGTTCGTCTCCAGAATTTTGACGATCGTCCCTTCGTCCAGCCGCGTAATCAGCGAGCCGCTGCTCGAGGCGGTCTTTCGCAGCGCTATGTTGTCCCCGGTGATCATACCGGTCGTGATGCTTGCTGCATGCGCGTTCGATAACGGAAGCCCCGTCATACAGAGCAATAACAATATGCCTAGAACGCGGATCAACCGTTTCTTCATGCGCTCTCCTTCATCGAATGCACGCCATGTTGCGCACACTCTTCCAAACTACTCGAATTGAGTGTAATGAAAATTGGGCGGGAAGACAACCGTCCCCCCGCCCAATTCACGAAAACGTTACATTGCTTGCTGCCGCTTCCGGCCGGAATGCGAACGAACCAATTCCGCGCCGCGTGGCTGGATGGCTCGTCAGACGGTTTCGAACACCGGCGCATCGATTCGGTAGACGTTTGCCTCATACGGCTGAAGGCCGTCGCCC
Organism: Christensenella sp.; assembly: GCA_034927595.1. GTDB lineage: Bacteria > Bacillota > Clostridia > Christensenellales > CAG-138 > UBA7703. Next base: position 25,242 of record JAYFPQ010000057.1, on the reverse strand, counting down.
TGCGCCATGTAGTTGGAGTAGATAAGCTCCATCTTGCACTTGACGCGCGGCTGGCTGATGTTGCGCGCACATAGGTTGATTTCAATGTAGAATCGCTCGTCCCCGTCGTCCCGGAAATAGCAGAACACGTCGTCCTTATTGGCTTCCACCGGTTCAAACTTGCCGTAGACCAGCGCCGGATGCGCCTTTCGTAGGGCAATCAGCGTTTGGTAGGCGTGCCAGACGGAGGTTTCCTCCTGCATTTCGCCTTCGGCGTTGTAGTTGTCCTTGTCGCCCACGCGAATCCACGGTTCGTGTTCGGAGAAACCCGCATACGTTCCGTTCGTCCATTGCATTGGCGTTCTCGCGTGGTCGCGCGTGCCGCAAAGAACGGTCTTCCAAGCCGCTTCCGGCGATACGCTGGACTCGATCAAGCTCTCGTACTTGTTCAGGCTCTCGATGTCACGCAGCTCGGAGAGATCCTGAAAGTCCACGTTCGCGGCACCAAGCTCCTGCCCCTGATAGAGAAACACGGTTCCGCGCGCGGTCAGCAGCACCACGGCGAGCAGCTTGGCGATAAAATCGCGATATTCCTCGCGCGGATCAATCTTAGAGACCATGCGCGGGTTGTCGTGGTTTTCGACAAAGATACTCGGCCACGCGACGTCCGCATAGGCGCCTTCGAGTTTGCTGAAACAGCGCTTGAGGTGGTTGAGGTTGTAGCGGTAGTTGTCGAAGCGGTTTTTGCCGAGGTTTTCCAAATGGTCAAAGCTGAACACGGTGTTGAGTTCTTCGCGCTCGTCCGCAGTCAGGAGCTTGTTCATCTCCAGTCCGGTGCCGGGCGTTTCGCCAACCGTGAACGCGTCCTTGAACGCTCGTGTGCGCAGTTCGTGCAGGTACTCGTGCAGCCGCTTTCCGTAGAAATAGTGCTCGATTCCCGTAAACTGGAGGAGTTTGCCCAGCAATTCGCTGCCGTCTTCCAGAGAGGTTTTGCTGATGTAGTTGATCACGTCGAGCCGGAACCCGTCCACGCCCTTTTCGCGCCAGAAATCGATTATGCCGCAGACATCGTCCCGCACGGTCGGATTTTCCCAGTTGAGATCGGGTTGTTTCTTCGAAAAGAGATGCAGGTAGTATTCGTCCCGTTCGTCGACCTTTTCCCAGGCGGGGCCGGAGAAGAAGCTGGCCCAGTTGTTTGGCGGCAATACGCCCTTTCCCCTGCGCCAGATATAGTAGTCGCCGTGCGGGCCCGACGGGTTCTTCACGGAGTCGATGAACCACTCGTGCTCGTCCGACGTGTGATTGACCACGATGTCCAGAATGATCCGCATGTCGCGCTTGTGCAGCTCGTTGATCAGCTCTTCAGCGTCCTTCATCGTGCCAAACTCGGTCATGATCGCGCGATAATCGCGCACATCGTAGCCGTTGTCGTCATTCGGCGAGTCGAAGATCGGCGACAGCCAGAGCGCGGTGACGCCCAGCTCATGCAGATAATCGAGTTTATCAATGATGCCGCGCAGGTCGCCGATTCCGTCGTTGTTGCCGTCTTTAAACGAACGCGGATAGATCTGGTAAACCACCGCTTCCTTCCACCAATAGGCGGTGTTTGACGGCTGGAGCGGTTTTGTCCCCTCCTCCTGATTAAACAGATCGATCATGCCGTCGATCACCTGATCGATATTGGGAACCGATTTGCCTGCGAATTTTGGTATTGAAGAAAGCTTGAGCCCCTTCGTGAAGGGATTGATCAATACCGATTCCTTGACGCCCGCATATTGAACCATCTGCGCGAGTGTGTCCCTCGCGATGGGATTCTTCAGTAAATCGCCAACCCTGGTCTCTCTTGTGATCATTCGGTCGTTTCCTCCGTACACACTATCCGGCGAGCGCACGCACGCTTGAACCGCGCGATTTGTTCGCTACATTCCCATCCATTGTACTGCAACAGGGCCGAAGTTGTCCACGGCTTTGCGCTCGATGATGGCGCGGTAACGCTTACCAATTTTCACGAGCGGCTGGAGTTCGAGCTTGTTGCCCGTGCGTTTCCAGATGGCTCCGATGGTGCCTTCAATCAGCACCGTTGGAAAGACGATACCGGTGTTGTTGTAGATGTTCTTGATCGTGCTCTTGAGTAAGATCGGATTATCCGCCTTGCGATAGCCCAGCAGGAGCTGGTCGAACCCGGCGAGAAAGACGACCTGCGGCATCGCCGCGCCTTCCGCGAGCGCCTGCCCGGCGGTGAAGTAGGCCTGCTCGCCAAAGGAAAACGACTCCTTTGCGCAGTGCTCCAGATAGGGCGTGAGCGTCTTTTGCGGCAGTCCGAAGAACGTTTGCGCATCCCGCAGGGAAACAGGCGCGTAGTGCTCGACGTAGCGTTGCATCAGCTCCTGCAGCGCAGCGATCTTTTCGCGCGGCTCAAACGGCGCGAGTTTCGTGAACACGCGGTTTCCGTTTGCCGTATACGCGATTTCGCCCTTTTCCGCCATTGCGCGGAACAGCCCGCCCCAAGGGTGCAGAATGATCTGCGCCTCCGCTTCGCTCATGCCCTCGCGTTCGCAGGCGGCTTTCAGTTCATCCCGCGTTTTATCGCCGCTTGAGAGCGCCTCCAGAATTAGCGCGCGGAAGTGCTCGCTGCGGTTCGCGTCCAGGCTCTCGTGCTCAAACGCCATCTGGCCAAAGTCCGTTTCGCTGCCGCGGTACAGCACCGTCGGCAGGTCGGAAACAGCATGCAAATGCAACGTTCCGCGCATCGACCAGGTTTTCACATAACGTGAATAATCCGGCGTGTCGTTGGAGCGGATGTTCAGCGCATGCAGCGCGTTTGCACCATACTGCGCCTGCAGGCCGATCATACCGGAGACAACCGCTTCGGAAGCCGCCGGCGAAAGCAGATGCTGGCTTTGCAGCCGCAGCAGTTTAAATTGTTCCATTTCCATATGCGTTACCCATTCCGTTCCAAACGTTAGATTTGCAAGCATGAAAAGAGCGGACGAAAACTCGTCCGCTTCTTTCAAAACACCAGTTTACTCGCCCGCGGCGACCTCGTAAACGCTGACCTGCTTCTTGCCAAGGTGCTTGGTCTCGAAGCGAACAACGCCGTCGACCTTGGCAAAGAGCGTATCGTCCTTGCCGATGCCAACGTTGACGCCGGGGTGCATGTGCGTTCCGCGCTGGCGAACCAGAATGTTGCCCGCGAGCACGAACTGGCCATCCGCGCGCTTCAGCCCGAGGCGCTGGGACGCGCTGTCGCGGCCGTTGCGGGACGAACCGACGCCTTTTTTATGCGCAAACAGCTGCAGATTCATCTTGAACATATCGTTACACCTCCCTGTGTCGGATTTTGAGTGCTTTTCGATACCCCTCCGCGATGGAGGCCAGCCCCGCTTCCATGGTTAAAAACAGAAGCTCGGCTTTTTCCAACTGCTCCCCGCTCGTATCGCCCGCGAGGACGCAGGTCATTCCCTTGGTTTCGTCAATCGAGACGGCAACTTGCACGCCCTCTTTTAGACCGACCACCTGGACCAGCCCGAGATAACAGGTCTGCGTGAGCGCGGAAATCGCGCTGCAGACGATGTCCTCTCCCGCCTCGCCGCAGTTTGCGTGCCCCGTGGAAGTAAACCCCACGGTGCGCCCCTGCCTGCGAAGCATCGTTACCGTTACCATTGCTGCTTACCCAATCGCGAGAATCTCGACCTTGGTGTACGGCTGACGATGGCCGCGCTTTGTGCGCGAGTCCTTCTTCGGCTTATACTTGAAAACGACGACCTTTTTGCCTTTGCCGTGTTCGAGCACTTTGCCACGAACAACCACGCCGCTCAGGACGGGCTTGCCCACCTTAACGCCGCTGTCGTCCGCAACCAGCAATGTTTCAAAACTAACTTCGGCGTTCACATCGGCTTCGAGCTTTTCCACCAGAACCTGGTCGCCAACCTCTACCTTGTACTGCTTCCCACCGGTTTGAATGATTGCATACACGATAACTGCACCTCCTCATACCAGACTCGCCCAATCACGGCGGCGCGAAATTTCGTCGCGCGCTTAACTGCCGTCCCGGAGCGGCTCACCGCAAAATAATATCACAGCGCAGGCTCTGTGTCAATGCGTGATTCCCAGAGTTTTTGCGTGTTTTTGCGTCAGTGGATGACCTTGCAATCCCGCTTTGCCTCGGGAATCTTTTTCTCCGCCAACGGACGCACCGTGAACTTCTCAATATGCAGCGCGGGATTGGCGCGGACATAATACGTGCCGCCCTCTTCCGCCGGAAACACGCAACCGTGCTTCTGCTCCGCCTGCTCCAGCGCGGCGACTACATCCGGATGCGCCTCGATGAGCATCTTTTTGTTGTTGCTGCCCTTGATCACCTGAACGGTCTGCTTGCGGATGCGGTTGATCATGGTCTCCGGCGCGAGCACTTTTGCGTCCCCGTTGCAATACGGGCAGATCTGCTGGAGCGTGTCCGAAATGCTTCTGCCGGTCTTCTTTCGCGTCATCTCGACGAGGCCGAGGTGCGTAAAGCCAAAGACATGCGAACGGGTGTGGTCGTCCCGCAGGGAATTCTTGAGCGTATTGAGCACGAGCGTGCGGTTTGCATCCTTCTCCATGTCGATAAAGTCGATGATGATGATGCCGCCGATGTCGCGCAGGCGAAGCTGCTTGGCAATCTCCTTTGCCGCCTCGCAGTTGACCGCCGTAATCGTCTTTTCGAGATCGTCCTTGCCGACGAACTTGCCGGAGTTGACGTCGATGGACGTCAGCGCCTCCGTTCGGTCGATGATCACATAGCCGCCGCTCTTGAGCCAGACCTTGCGCGCCAGCGCTTTTTCAATCTTGCTCTCCGTGTCGTAGCGGTCAAACAGCGCTTCGCTCTCCTTGAGCAGAATGCGCGGCTTGAGCTTTGGCGCCATCACGTCCGCAATTTCGCGCAGCTTGTTGTAGGCATCCGTGTCGTTGACGAACACGCGATCAATGTCCTTCATTAAAAAGTCGCGAATCGTGCGGAAGAGCAGCGATTGCTCGGCGTGCAGCAGCGCGGGCGCCTTTCGGCTTGCGGCGCGCTTTTCAATCTCCGCGTAGAGATTGACGATGCCTTCGAGATCCTCTGAAAAATCCTGTTTCGTCTTTCCGGCGGAAGCGGTGCGAACAATCACACCCATGCACTTGGGCTTGATCTCGGCTAAAATCTTGCGCAGGCGCTGGCGTTCCTCGTCCTTGTCGATGCGGCGGGAAACGCCGACGTAGTCCATCGTCGGCATGAGCACCAGCGTCCGCCCCGCGAGCGTGATGTGCGTGGTCACGCGCGCGCCCTTGGTGCCGACCGGGTCCTTGGCCACCTGCACCATGATCGTTTGGCCGGGTTTGAGCAGATCGCGAATGTTCTTGCTCTCCGGTACCTGCTCGATCTCGTCGTCCGGATCGTCCGACAGCACGATGTCCCCAGCATAGAGGAACGCGTTTCGCTCGAGCCCGATGTCGATGAACGCCGCCTGCATGCCGGGCAGGACATTTTGCACCTTGCCGTTGTAGATGTTGCCGACGAGCCGCTGCGTCCCCTCCTGCTCTACGTAGAGCTCTACGGGCGAGCCGTCCTCGACCACCGCAACGCGGGTTGCCACACCGCTTGCGTCAACCAGAATTTCCTTATTCATGTTCCCTTCTCTTTCCTATTCCGCAGGCAAACGCGGCAACAGGCCATCTTCGGCAAAGTACATGCCCGCGCGGTGAAGCGAATACGAAGCATGCGCATCCAAACGTTCGAGCAGCGCGTCGACAAAGGCGTCGACCCGCAGCCCGCCATCGGCTTGCAGTTTGCCGAGAACGCGGAGGACGGCTGTATCGCCCTCGACCTGTTCTACGGAGACCCGCAGGATATACGGACGCATGTCTACGGGGCGGACTCCGCCCTTCGTCCGTTTGTTAATAACAATTTCGCCCGCAAGCATTGCATCGAGCGTAGTGCGCAGTTTCTCTTCTTGAACTGCGTCATAAAAAGACAGTTTTACGAGATACTCCGCCGCGCGCAGTTTTGCCGAGAGCGAGCCGAAGCCCTCCGGCGGTTCAAACGCGCCGGAAACGGACATGCCAACCGGCATAACCGCGTTCGCGCGAGACACAAACTCCTCTGGCGCAATCGGTTCGCTGAGCTGCACCTCAAACCATTCGCAGTCGCTGCTCATGCCCGTTGCCGCGGCGGTTGCAAACGAAAATTGCGGGTGCGGGTTAAACCCGTTCGAGTAAAGCAGCGGCAGTCCCGCGCGGCGAAATGCGCGCTGAAGCGTCCGCTGAATATCCAGATGCGAAATCAGGCTGACTTCGCTTCCCTTTTGGTACGCGGCAATCAGCTTCATACGTTGCCTCCCACCGTGCGCTCCTGCATGCGGCAGTCCGTATCGTACCGCGCGCCGAAGCAGCCGTTGCAGTGGTCGCGGCAGTCCGGCGTGGTTTCGCCCGAACGCGCACGCTCAAATTCCCGTTTCAAATACGACTTGGTCACGAGCATATCGACAAAATCCCAGGGCAGCGGCTCGTCCAGCGCATATTCCCGCTGGGCGTATTCCTGCTCGGAAAACCCACAGTCTGCAAACGCCTGTGCCCAGTCCTTTGGTTTGAACTGCTCCGTCCAGGCGTCGAACCGGCAGCCGAGCTCGTAGGCGCGAAGCAATACGTCGCCAAGGCGCTCGTCCCCGCGCGAAAACGCGGCTTCCAGCACGGAGAGCAGCGAATAGTGGCAGTTGAGCTCCGCGCCGCGGACGCCCTTGAGCGCCGCGCGAAGCAGATCCTGCTTGCGTCGAATCTCGTCCGGCGCGACCTGACCGCACCACTGAAACGCCGTGAACGGCTTTGGCACAAACGTAGAAACGCTAACGTTGAGCCGCAGTCCTTTTCCTCGCTGTTCCTTCGGCAGTTGGTAAAATTGCCAACTGATCGCCCGCGCGAGCTGCGCAATGCCCAAAATATCCTCGTCCGTCTCGGTTGGCAGCCCAATCATGAAATAGAGCTTTACGCTGCTCCAGCCCGCGGAGAACGCGTCCTGCGTGGCACGGAGAATGTCTTCCTCCGTGACGTTTTTGTTGATGACGTCCCGCAAGCGCTGTGTGCCCGCCTCCGGTGCAAACGTCAGCCCCGCCTTGCGGACGGTCTGCATGACGCTTAGATCGTTCGCCAGTTCGCTGTCCACGCGAAGCGACGGAAGCGAAACGGAGACCTTGCCAGCTTCCATTTCGCGAATAATCTGCGGAACGAGCTTGTGCACCTCGGAATAATCCCCCGTGCTGAGGCTCAGGAGCGAAACTTCGTCGTAGCCTGTGCAGCCTATCTGCTGGCGCGCGAGTTCCATCACGGTGTCGCTCTTGCGCTCGCGAATCGGGCGGTAGATATACCCCGCCTGACAGAAACGGCAGCCGCGCGTGCAGCCGCGCATCACTTCGAGCGCAACGCGGTCGTGTACAATATTCAAGTACGGCACGATGGGTTTGCCCGTAAACGGCGCGGCGTCGAGGTCGCGCACGATCCGGCGGACAACCGTCGTCTGCTCCGTTTTGAGCGAAGGCACATAGATTCCGCGAATCTGCGACAGATCCCGCAGGAGTTCCGCCTTGCTCCTTCCCTCGGCCTTTGCGCGGCGAACGGCATTCACGAGGTCGAGCACGATCTCTTCGCCGTCGCCAATCAGCACCGCGTCCATGAACGCGGCAATCGGCGTCGGGTTGCAGACGCAAGGCCCGCCGCATACGACGAGCGGATCGCTCTCCAGCCGGTCTTTTGCATGCAGCGCGACGCCGGAAAGATCCAGCATTTGCAGAATGTTGGTGTAGCACATTTCGTAGAGCAGCGAAAAGCCGAGAATATCAAATTCTTTCAGCGACCGCTTCGTTTCGAGCGAAAAGAGCGGTTCATGCTCCTCACGGAGCACCTGCTCCAGATCCGGCCAGGGCGCAAACGCGCGCTCGCAGGCAACGCCTTCCGCCTCGTTGAGCACGTGGTAAAGAATCCGCGAGCCAAGGTGCGACATGCCGATTTCGTAAACATCCGGAAACAGGAGCGCAAAGCGCACGTCCGCGTGCTCTTTGACAATGCTGTTCCATTCTCCGCCAATATACCGCGCGGGTTTTTCCACACGCGTTAGTAGCCGGTTTAACACCGTTTGATTCAAGTTGTTGTCCAGTCCCATCGGTTCGATTTGGAAGAAACCGAAGATCGAAATTCTCCCTAATAAAATAGTTTACCATACCCGCAACATCCGGTCAAATGGCATCCGTTCGATGCAAACCGCTCTCAAAGTAAGCCGATTTCCGTTCACTTGTTACAAAAAACGGTTCAAAAACCGGTTTGATGTGGTAGAATAGTATTTGCTTTTTAGAATGTGATTATGGGAGATTCTTATGCTGCTGCTTAAACACGGCTTGCTTCATACGATGAACGAACCCGCCTTTGTGGGCGATTTATTGATTGAAAACGGAAAAATCCTCGCGGTTGGCCCCTCTCTTTCCTGCGAAGACGCAACCGTCGTCAACCTCGAAGGACTTAGCGTCTTTCCCGGGTTCATCGACGCGCATTGCCACATCGGCATGTGGGAGGACGGCATGGGCGAGGAAGGCGCGGACGGAAACGAGATGACCGACCCGATTACGCCGGAACTGCGCGCCGTCGACGGGCTCAACCCGTTTGACCATTGTTTTCAGGAGGCGCGCGAGGCGGGCGTAACCACGGTCGTCACCGGCCCCGGCAGCGCCAACGTCATCGGCGGGCAGTTTGCCGCGCTCAAAACGTATGGGCGAAGCATCGAGGAAATGACGCTCTGCGCCCCCATTGCAATGAAGGCCGCGACGGGCGAAAACCCAAAAGCGGTTTACGCTGAGAAGAAGGTTGCGCCGACCACGCGCATGGCGATTGCCTCGCTGTTTCGCTCGACCATGACGGACGCAATTGAGTACCAAAAAGGCATGGCGAAGGAAGACGACAAACCGGATCGCGACATCGCGATGGAAGCGCTGCTTCCGGTAATCAACCGCGAGCTGACCGTAAAAATTCACGCGCACCGCGCGGACGACATCTTAACCGGGCTGCGGCTTGCCAAGGAGTTTAACCTCAAAGTCACGATTGACCACTGCACTGAGGGATATTTGATTACGGACGTGCTCAAAGATCGCCTGATCGAGCAGGGCGCGGGCATCATCATAGGCCCGCTGCTTTCCGAACGCAGCAAAATTGAGCTTAAGAATCTAAGCTTCGCCGCCCCGCGCATTCTGGACGAGGCGGGTATTCCGTTTGCCATCATGACCGACCATCCCGTGATTCCGATTCAGTTCCTCGCCGTTCAAGCGGGTCTCGCCGTGCGCGAGGGCTTAAGCGAGGAAACCGCGTTTCGCGCAATTACGAAGAACGCCGCGGACATCGTCGGCATTGGCGAGCGCGTCGGTTCACTGGAGGTTGGCAAGGATGCGGACGTCGCCGTGTTCGACGGGCACCCCTTTGATTTTCGCACGCATTGCGTGATGACGCTCATCAACGGCAGCATCGTTTACGATGCCCGCAAGCAGGAGGCGTAAGAACATGCGTTCTACCTATGCAAATGTTTCGCTGGCCAACATCAAGCACAACATCGGGCTCATGCGTTCGCGCCTGAACCCGGAGACAAAATACCTCGCCGTCGTAAAGGCAAACGCCTACGGGCACGGCATGGAAGCCGTCGCCAACTGCGCGCTCGAAAGCGGCGCGGCGTACCTCGGCGTCGCGTTCGCGGAGGAGGGCGTTCGCCTGCGTCTCGCGGGCGTGACCGCGCCCATTCTGCTGCTCGGCGCAACGGACGAGGATCATATGGACGACGTGATTCGCCACAGCCTGATGCCGACAGTGTTCACGGTAGAAACGCTCTCGCTGCTGCAGGCGCACGCCGCCAAGCTGAACATGGTCTGCCGCGTGCACATCAAGGTGGACACCGGCATGAACCGCATCGGCTTTACGAGCGAGGCGGAGTTTATGGAAGCGATTCTGCTGCTCAAGAGCTGCAAGAACCTCGCGCTCGACGGGCTGTTTACACATTTTGCCGTCTCCGAGCTGCCCGATCCTTCGTTTACGCGGTTGCAGGCGGATCGCTTCCGCCGCTACATCGCCATTGCGCGGGAAAACGGCCTCCAGCCGATTCTGCACGCGAGCAACAGCGCGGCCGCGCTGCATTTGCCCGACACGCAGTTTGACATGGTGCGCGGCGGCATCGCGATGTACGGCTGCAACCCCGCCGGGCACGCGATTGAAGGCGACGACCTGCGCCCCGTGATGAGCTGGCATGCGTACATTACGCACATCAAGACGATCCCCGCCGGCGAAGGCGTGAGCTACGGCCTCAAGTTCGTGACCCCCTGCGACATGCTTGTTGGCACCGTCGCGGTTGGCTACGGCGACGGGTACAAGCGCTGCCTCTCCGGCAAGGCGGATGTGCTCGTGCGCGGCAAACGCGCGCGGCAGATTGGCACCATCTGCATGGATCAGATGATGATTGACCTCTCCGACATTCCCGACGCGGCGGTTGGGGACGACGTCGTGCTGATTGGTTCGCAAGGGTCCGAGTCCATTACGGCGGACGAATTGGCGCAGTTGGCGGGAACGATCAGTTACGAGATACTGTTGAGCATTTCCGACCGCGTACCGCGCATTTATACGAAAGACTAACGCACAAGAAAAAGCAGCGTCCGCAAGGGCGCTGTTTTTGTTTATCATTACTATTCGATTAGCCTCGGATCATCTGTTCCACCGCGTCGATCACGTCCCGCGCGAGCAGCATTCGCTCCTGTAGCAGTTCCAACGCCGTATCCGCCGACGCGCCCAGCAGAAACGCCCCCGCGCTCGCTGCGTCGAATGATCCGAGTCCCTGCGCGAGCAGCGCGGCGATGATGCCGGTGAGCACGTCCCCGCTGCCGCCCTTGGCAAGCCCCGGATTCCCGCTTGTGTTGAGCCGCACGGTAGTCCCGTTCGAAATGCAAGTCGTCGCGCCTTTGAGCAGCACGACGCAGCTCCATTGCTTCGCAAACCGGCGCGCGGTCTCGATTGGATCGGCCAGAATTGCCTCAACGGGCAATCCACAGAGCCGTGCCATCTCCACCGGATGCGGCGTCAGAACGACACTTGGATGCAATTGTTTCAATAGGTCTGGTGAGCGGCTGATCTGATTCAGCGCGTCCGCGTCCAACACGGCGGGCAGGCGCGAGTGCATAAGCGTTTCCAACAACGGAAGAATCGATCCATCGCCAATACCGGGACCAACGCCGACCGCGTTTTGCCTCGAAAATAGGGCGATTGCGTGTTCGCAGGCGGTTTCGTCCCAGTCTTTCCCTTCGTTAACCGGAACCGCCATTGCCTCCGGCAGCGCGGCAAACGCGGGTTTCAGCGCGCTGGGTACGGCGACGGTCGTCAGCCCCGCGCCCGCGCGAAGTGCCGCGCCCGTGCAGAGCAGCGCCGCGCCCGTATAGCGCTCGCTGCCCGCGCAGAGGAGCAGTCTGCCGTTGCTGCCCTTGTTGGAATCCGCGGGGCGCTTCGGGAGCATCTTTTGTACGTCGTTTCGCTCCAGAAGCGAAACATCCGCCCAATCGTCGTCTGCTTCGTTCGAAAGCGGGTGCACGACCACTTCGCCGCAGAGCTCCCGCCCCGGAAAGAGCAGGTGCCCGCGTTTTAAAAACTCAAACGTAACCGTCTCGCTCGCGCGAACCGCCACGCCGAGCACCGCGCCGGTCGTCGCGTCCACCCCGCTGGGCAGATCGACGGCAACGACGGGCTTGCCGCTCGCGTTGATGGCAAGAATGGCTTCTGCATATGCTCCGGTGATTTCACGCGAGAGCCCCGTGCCAAAGAGCGCGTCAACGAGCACGTCGTATTCGGAAATCAGTTCTTGTGTCAGGTTGGAATAAAAGTGAACGCCGCAGTCCAGCGCGCGTAGATAATTCGTCTTTGCGTCCCCCGCCAGCCGCTCCGGCTCGGCGAGCAGGACACCGGTGCATTCGACACCGCGCTGTTTCAGCAGCCGTAGCAGCGCGAATCCGTCCCCGCCGTTGTTGCCACCGCCGCAGATCACGAGTACGCTCTTTAGTGGATAGCGCGTTTGCAGGAGCAAAGCCACCCCCGTCGCCGCACGTTCCATCCAGTCCAGGCTGCTCGCCCGACCGTCCGCAAAGCGCTCCTGTTCGTAGGCGCGCATCTCCTCCGCGCTGACGACGCGTTTCATTCCTCCGGCTCCTCCAGCGCTGTTTTGAGTGCCGCGCGCGCTTCGTCGTAGCCATAGCCGCGCGACAGCAGACGACGCAACACAAGTTCCGTTCGCTCCTGCTCCGGCAAGTTGGCGTATTGCCGCGCGTACTTGTTCGCAACCTGCGCCGCGCTTTGCGACTCCTGTTCGTCGTCCACGAGCGCTAACGCGCGATCCAGCGCTTCCTCGTCGATTTCCAGCGCGCGGAGCTGTTCGCTCAGGCGCGCGCGGCTGACCGGTTTGGTCGCGAGGCGCGTCTTAATGTAGTCCTCGGCAAACGCAAAATCGTTGAGCAGGTTCAGATCCTTGAGCCGCTCGACGACGTCGTATACCTCAACCTCGCCATACTGGCAGGCGTCGAGATGCCGCTCCACTTCACGAATCGTGCGCGCGCGGGAGCCGAGGAACCGGAGCGCCGCGTCCATTGGCCCGCGGCCGGTTCCCTCTTTCGTTTTTGGTTTTGACATGCTTTTTCTCATGCGTTTATTTTAGCATAGTTTCGCGCCGCAAAACACCCGCAAGCGTTTTTCGGAATGGTTGCATAATTAAAGAAGCAATTCTGAAAGTTTCTGATGAACATTCTGTAACAATTCTGTCGAAGTGCGAATTGATCGATGCAAAAACAGCGCCAATCCGTTACAATAAAGAACGATATGAATCCATAATCGTCCGAAAAGCAGTCTCTGTATTCGGAGGATTGATTCGATAACAATCATCGTTCAGCATTCTTTCGAACGAAAGAATCCCGGGAGGTTATCTACATGGAACAAGGCCGGCAACAACCGGATCAGGCGCCGCAGCAAATCAACGAAGCTCCAACGGAGGTCATTCTGGAGCCGATCGCGGATCTCGGTTTGCCGAAGAAACGCGCAAACGGCAGTACGCTTTCAAAAAAGCGCAAGAAACGCCGCCAGCAGAAACGCATTCTCATTATGCTCTGCATCATCGGCGGGGTAGCGCTGTCGATTTTGATCTATATCTTCGTCAGCAGTCAGCAGCGCGCCGCCGCAGAAGCCGCCGCGCAGATTGCCGCAGAGGAAGCGCTCCGCGCCCAGCAGGAGCAGCAGCAAAAGGAATTTGAGCAGATGGCGAACTCGACCGTGTTCCTGCAGGGAATCACGGTCAACGGAATTGCCATCGGCGGCATGACGATGGACGAGGCGAGAAGCGCGCTCTCCGCGGCGGAGGCAAACATCTCCTCCCAGCGCGAGCTCCAGCTCGTATACGACAACAAGCTTTTTCCGCTCGATCTAACGGGCATGCCGATCTCCGTGAACACGGATTCCGTACTGGTTGAGGCATACCAGCTCGGAAAATCCGGCGATTACGCAACCATGAAGGCGGAGTCCGACGAGATTGCCGCAAACGGCCGCGCCTTTACGCTGACGGTGAGCTACGACATGACCATGCTCACCGCGAGCATTGCGCAGATCGCCGCTAAGATCGACATTCCAGCGATCAACGCCTCGGTTACCGGCATCGACACGGATACGCACGCACTCACCATTAAGGACGAGGTTGTTGGCCACGTGGTAGATCAGACTGCGTTGCAGACGCTGGTGACGGACGCAATTCTCAACGGGGTAAAAACGCCGATCAACATTCCGGTGGCCGAAACCCAGCCAACCGTCACGAAAGCGGCGCTGCAGGGGCAGTACGTCAAGCGCGCCAGCATGACGACGGACTTTTCCACCAGCCCCAGCGCGCGGAAATACAACGTGAAGAAGGGCGCCGGAATCATCAACGGAACCGTTCTCGCCCCCGGCGAAACGTTCTCCACAAACGGCGTACTGGGCGTGCGCAGCGCCGCCAACGGCTGGAAGGAAGCGAACGCCTACGAAAGCGGCGCGGTTGTTCCGCAATATGGCGGCGGCGTCTGCCAGCTCTCGACCACGCTATACAACGCGGTGGTCAAGGCGGATCTGGAGATCGTCTTCCGCCGCAACCATTCCATGCCGGTGACCTACATCGACAAGGGGCTAGACGCGACGATCAACTCCGTTGGCAACGAAATCGACTTTAAGTTCAAGAACAACACGAACGGCGAGATCATCGTTATCGGCTATACGACGAGCAGCAGCAAGCTGACGTTTGAGATCTGGGGACTGCCGTTTGCAACCACCGAGTACGACGAAATCAAGCTCACCAGCACGCAGGTTTCCACCAATACCATTCCCGGCGATCCGGTGCAGATTGAAGTACCCGTCGGTGCCGAGAAGGCGGACGGATCGCTGATGGTCGCGGGTGAAACCTATACCGCCGTCGCCCCGCGCAAAGGCTACGTCTACCAGTCCTACAAGAACTACTACCTGGCAGGCAAGCTCGTGAAGAAGGAGAAGCTCGCGGTTTCTACCTATAAGGCATACCAGGGCGAAATCTGGACCTGTCTCGTCGACGTTACCCCGACGCCGGGCGTCACAGAAACTCCTACGACGTTCGCGCCGGAAACCGCAACACCCGTGCCGACCGCCGCGCCGCCAACGCCAACGCCGACGCCAACTCCCACGCCGACCCCTACCCCAACACCGACGACTGACTTCGTGGACCCGCCAGCCCCTTAATTCTCTCAAGTACATAAAAATGGAGCAGGCCAGCCGCCTGCTCCATTTTTCGTTTATTAGTCGTCGTTTTCGTGCTCAACGTCATACCGCTCACGCTGGAGCAGCATCTCCCGCAGCCCGTCCGGCGTCGTGGGTTTCTGCCGTGTGCCCATGCAGGCGTTACAGACGGCAAAACACTCCGGACAAACGCAACGACTGCCCAATCCCTTTTCGTCCTGCACCATATAGGCTCCGCAGTTTTGACAGGAACAACGCATCCTAACCGCCTCCTCTCCTGCTCTTTGTCTTATTATACCACAGGATGTTTCGTTTCCGATCACAAAGCGATCATTCGGCGGGATTGGCTATTTTTCGGAAACGTGCTATAATTTTCGCGTTATGAACAAACCAGTGAACACAAGCAAATTGCAACCGATTCTTTCCGCGCGAACGCTCCGCCTTTTCGCGGGAATTCTTCTCGTGCTTCTGTTGTTCTGTGCGAGCGTTCCCGCTGCGTTGGCGGAGCAGATTCTCTTTCCTCTCGGCGCCTGTTCGGACGAAGTGCTCCGCGTGGAAACACGCCTGTCGGATTTGGGTTATACCACCAATGTCGTCAACGGGCTCTGGGAGCAGGCGGATGCGGACGCGCTCGCCGCGTTCTCCGCGGCAAACGGCGTGACCACCGTCTCCGTTTCCGAAGCGCTCTTCTCGCCGCAGGCGGTGCCCGCCGCGCAGCAGACCGGCGGCGTCTTCGCCGTTGGCGCAGGCGGCTTTGCGCTGACTTATGGCTCGCGGATGCCCTGGAGCGAAGTAAAGCCGCTGTTGCAGCCGGGCACGTCCTACAACGTGACGAGCTGCTATTCCAGCATTTCGCTGCACATGGTCTGCGTTTCCGCAGGCGCGCACGCGAAGTTCCGCCCGGAGCTGGAGTGGGACGACGCAACGCTGCGCGGGTTCTTCTCCTCCGCCAGCAGCTCTGAAAAGCAACCCATCGTGGTCACGATCAACGGCATCCTCGTTGCCGCGTCCATTCAGCAGGCCGCGCCCAATGCGGACGCGGAAACGGACGTACTGCCGGAATACAGCGTCTATTTTCACGGTGCGCTCAGCGAGATCAACGGCATTCCGGACGCCGAGCATGAGAACGTCATCCAGATTGCATCGAGTCAGCCGTAACTCTTTCACTCAAACTGATAAAGAAAACCTTCTTATAAAAACTTTCTTAATATTAAAACCGCCGCCCGAACGAATCGAGCGACGGTTTTTGTTTGTATGAGATTCTGAACCGCTTAGCCGACGGTTCTCTGCGAAATGCCCTTGATGGCCGAGAGCGCCCAGTCGTGATCCGAAAGCGTGACGACCGTTCCGCAATACGGGCATTTGCCGGTGTGGTTGATGTCCAGCGGTGCGCCACAGTTCGGGCAGCTGATCTGCGTCATGCTCGGCTGCACAAGCGTCTTCTTGTCCTTCTGGCGCGTGAGCTTCCAGTCGTACACCATAAACAGCTCGCGCGTCGTGCTGCCGCTGACGATGGCGCCCGTGCGGTCGTCCGTCGTGTAGTCGGTAATGCGCGTCGAAACCCGAACGACCAGTACGTCGTTGTCGCCTTCCACCGCGTAGCGAACAATACGCGTTTCGAGCACGGCAATGCGGTCGACATGGTTCGTCTGTTTTGCGTCGATGAGCGTCTGCAGCTGCCGCGCCATCTGGTTGTAGAGCGCGTCCGTCATGATCGCGCGCATCGGCTCCCACTTCTTCTCCTGCCAGGCATCCTGCATCTGGATGTACTGGTTGCCGACCTTCTCGAGCAGAATCTGTTCGTTGAACGCGGGGTCCTTCTGCTTGAGCGTGTCGAGCGGCAGGCCCGGTTCTTCCACCGCGGCGTTGTATACCGAGGAACCGCCGCTGTTGCCCGCGCCGGAGCGCAGATAACGCAGCACCACGATGACCACGATTACGATGATGATGACCGTAAACAGGTTTCCGCCTAGACAGCCAAGCGAATCGCCGCCGCTGGAGTAGGAGGAACCGCTGTCGTAGGTTGAGCCGCTGCTCCAGCTCGAGCCGGAGTCCCAGCTGGAACTGCCCCAGTCTGATCCGCCCCCAAAGGACGAGCCGCCGCCGCCCCAGTCCGAACCGCCGGAAAAGTTGCCCGCGTCCGCGAGCGAATAGGCGCCGAGCGTCAGGCAGAGCGCCAGCGCAAGCAAAAGAATCAACAGGCGAGCGAATCGCTTTCTATTCATCTTATATCCCCCTGTTTCTTACGAATTCCATACGCATTTATCATACCCTATTTTCGCTCTACGGTAAATACGTTTTCGCGAGCGCTGTTGTCCGGCAGTCACGCAGAAAAAACCGGGCATAGAGTTACCTCCATGCCCGGTTTTGCTTGCGATTACAAGTGAGTAAGCAACTCGACAAACGTTTCCCCCTGCGGCAGCCGCTCGACCACGCGCTCGACGTCCGCATCCATTCGCTCCAGAAACGGCTGCTTAGCCGTATAGAGCACGCATGTGCCGCAGCTTGCGCTCAGGTATCGCGGAACGGGCGCGAGCCGCGCGGAGACCCCGAGGCTTGCGAGCGTCCGCTGGGTGCGCATTGCCGAAAGATGCGTGTGAAACGTTGCGATATACTCCGTCATTTCTTTGTTAGTTCGAGCCTGCAGTCGCCGTTTTCTTCGCTGACGGAAACGTCGTACCCGCGGGAAGCGGCAAACCGCGTTACATTCTCTTTTGCGGCCACGGCGTCCACCAGCACGGTCAACTGCGCCGCTCCGTCCTTGATGGCCCGCTGCGTGAGCACTACCGGTTCCGGGCAGAGCAGCCCTCTTGCGTCTATGATTGCCATGTTGTTACACCCTTTCCCGGTTGGTCAAACCGATGACGATCAGAATGACGAATCCGGCGATCACCGCGATCATGCCGTTCATCGTTGGCCCCTTTGCGGAGGACGCGAGGCCAAAGTTATGGCAAATCGCCGCGCCAACGAGGAATCCGGTGACCGTAATGCCCGCGTCCGAGTTGCCTTCGCCCGCGAGAATCACCTGACGCAGCGGGCATCCGCCGAGCAGCACGCTGCCCCAGCCGACGAGCGCCATGCCGAGGAAGTTCCAGAGCCCGTCCGTATGCGCAATCGGCTGATCGGCAAAGGAAAGATGGAACTTGCCGAGAATCAGGTTGCCGGCGATGCTGGTCACGATGACCGCAAGGAAGCCCCATAGCATGGAGAAGTCCTTGAACAGCATCGCGTCGCGGCTCGCGGCTACGGTGCAGAAGCGCGAACGCTGGCAAAGCCCGCCAACGACGAGGCCGATACCGAGCGAAATCAAAATCGGCGCGTGCGCGGCCCCGGGGCCGGACTCGCTCGCGGCAAACAGTGAAGGCAGAAACGCCGAAAGCGCCAAGAGCACCGCGACGATGATGGGCATCATTGCGCCTTCCGTAAGGCTCTGCGGATAGGCGCGCTTGAGCGTGAATCCGCCGCGCAGCCAGAGCGTGCCGACGAAGATACCCGCAAGGAAGCCGACGAGGCCGACCAGCGCGTTCAGATCGCCGCCGCCAATGCGCAGCATCATGCGAAGCGGGCAGCCGAGGAACATCAGCGCGCCAACCATCACGACAACCGCCAGCACAAACCGCGTCATCGGCGAAGAACCACCGCGCGGCTTGAACTCCTTGGCGAGAATGGAGACGATCATCGCGCCAAGAATCATACCGACGATCTCGGGGCGCACGTATTGCACCACCTCCGCCGAATGGAGCTTCAGCGCGCCGGAGGTGTCACGAATAAAGCACGCAATGCAGAAGCCCATGTTGCCGGGATTTCCCAGCGCGGTCAGCGCCAGCGCGGCAACGCCGATGACGAAGCCGGTCAGGATGACCCAAAAGTACCGTTTTTTCATTTGTTCTTCCCCTTCTTGTTGTTTTTTGGTAAACGAAAGAAACCGATCCATTTTTCGCGGAACGAGTTTATTTTTTATACGTTCGAAGCTTGAAATCAGTCAGCCAGACTTGAACCATCCTTGCCATTTTCGAATGATTCGGATATACTGTAACACATGAATCCGTTATGCACAAGCGAGGATAACGATATTGGCACAAAAAAATTTTCGTGATCACACGATCTATTTGGATCAGGCGGCGACGTCCCGTCCGAAGGCCTCCGGGGTTGGCTATGCCATGCGTTCGTACATTGACGATGTCTGCGCGTCCGTCAACCGCTCCACCTACGCCGTCGCGACCAACGCCGCCATGCGCGTGCTGGAAACGAGGGAGCAGCTCTGCGAGTTGTTTCGTTTTCGCGACCCGACCCACGTGATTTTTACGCCGGGACAGACGGTGTCCCTCAACATGGTGCTCAAGGGTTTCCTGCGCCCCGGCGACCATGTGCTCGTCAGTTCGCTGGAGCACAACGGCGTCATGCGCCCGCTCACGCAGCTCGCAAGTCTGGGCGTCACCTTTGACCGGATTCCGATGTGCGGGGACGACGAGCTGGATCTCGAAACCGCCGAACGCATGATTCGCCCAAATACGCGGCTGATGCTGCTGACCCACGCCTCCAACGTCAGTGGAACCGTGCTGCCTATCGAAAGCGCGGGCGAGCTCTGCCAGCGCAGAGGCATTTCGTTTGCTGTAGACGCCGCGCAGACCGCGGGGCATCGGTCCATCGACCTTTCGCAGTTGCACATCGACGCGCTCTGCGTACCCGGCCACAAGGGGCTCTGCGGCCCAAGCGGGATTGGCGCGCTGCTGCTCTCCCCCGCGTTTGCCGCCGCACTCGAACCGCTGATTGTCGGCGGAACGGGCAGCGACTCCAGCAACGAGGTGCAGCCGCGCTACATGCCGGATCGCTTTGAAAGCGGTACGCCGAACCTGCCGGGCATCTACGGCCTGCACGCGGCGCTCAGCGAGCTTCTCGCGGAGGGCACGGCAATCCGTCAGGAACGCGAGCTAGCGCTGCTTGGACACTTCCTGAGCGGGCTGGACGGCATCGGCGGAATTCGCGTTCCCGGCACACGTGATCTGACGCGTCGAGTCGGCGTTGTCTCCATCGATTGCTCCGCGCGGCGGGACAATGCGGAGGTTGCAGACCGGCTCGCGAGTGAATACGAAATCCTCACGCGCTGCGGGCTCCACTGTTCGCCAAGCGCGCACCAGACCTACGGCACGTTCCCGCAGGGCACGGTGCGGTTTTCGTTTAACAGCAGCAATACGATTGCGGAGATCGATTCGGCGCTCGACGCGCTAAAAGAAATTCTTCGGTAGTACATAAATGATTGAACGCAAAAAGCTGTCCGTTTCGGACAGCTTTTCTTGTACGTTACATGTCAGTCTTTCGCTTTGGTGAAATACCGGAACGTGAGAATCCCGATCGGCAGGAAGAATACACACCAGAACTCCATAATCACCGTGCCAATCCAGTCTGCGCCCTGCATGCTTGTGCTGAACAGCCCCAGCATCGGCAAGATGAAACAGCCGATTGCGAAGACTCCGTGCAACAGCAGCAGCATTTTTAGCCAGCGATCCCCTTTGTCCCGCACCAGAATCGTCAACCCTGCAAAGAACGTAGACACCGCCATGAGGCAGTAGCCAAGCAGATCGAGGTCAAACATCATGCCAAACTGGCGATAGTCCAGCAGTTGCAGCGCAACGCCCGTGAGCTCAACGTTTCGAACGGTTGAAACCTGAATAAAGTACACCATCGTGTTGCAGAGCGCATACATGGCTCCAAACGCGACCGCAGCCATCGCCGCAACCTTCGCGTCCGGCCGCGAGAACCGAAGAAACGCGCTGTTCATCAGCACGAGCCCCCAGGCGATACCGATGCTCGTCAGGTAACAGACGATGATTTGATTCACCAGCATCCCAAGCGCAAATCCCGCAACGCAGAGCGTCACCACGCCCGCGCCAATTTGACCGATTCGTTTGTCTATATTACTGTTTTCCATCCTCTTACCTCCGTTCGGATAGCAGCCATTCCAACGCGCGTAGTAGAAATGCGTCGCGCTGCTGTTTGTCGTTAAAATCGATCCCTACTGTTTCCAGCATCGTTTCTTTTCGCAGAAACGCAACCTGTAAGATCGCGGTCAAGCAAAACGCGCGCAGCTTTGCATCCGCATCCGGCACCCCGCTCGCAATCGTGTAGGAGAACCCCCGTACGCTTGCCATCGTGTTGTCCGCCGCGTTCGGCCGCTGCAGATCGCCCAGAATCGAAATCCGCGAAATCTGTTGATGCTCCGCTAGAAAATCCGCAACCTGACCGGCGACGCGCCCCAGACGTTCTGCTGTATCCGTTGCCGCTGGTACATCCGGCTGAAACGCACCGATCACTCCGCCGATCATCCGCTGCACGCACGCTTCCAGCAGCAGTTCCTTGGAAGCGTAGTAGTGGTTCACCAGTCCGACGCTGACGCCCGCCCGCGCGGCAATCTGGCGGATGGTTACGGCGTCCGCATTCCCGTTGCTTTCGATAATCAGCGCTTGGGTCGCAGCAAGAATCGCTTCCTGCGTTTGCTCCGCGTTTCCCATGTACACCTCCGAAACGAAACTCGCTTATTATTGAACGTTGTTCAATTCCGTATTATAGAGTCCTTCTGGATTGCTGTCAAGTTAAAAAACCTGCCGGATTGTTCCAGCAGGTTCTTTATGAATTCTAGTATTTTTACACGAGATAGATCGACTTTTCAGATTTTGAAATAACCGTTCCAATCCGCTGCGCGCTTGGCACGCTCACCTTCATGTCACGCTCCATCGCATCCGCGTCCCGGGGGTCGACGGCGATGAGCAGTCCGCCGGACGTCTGCGGGTCGAACAACGCGTCCCGTAGCATCAGCGGCAGCCCGCCCTCGTCCACAAACGGCTCCGCATATGCGCGGTTGCGATAAACGCCCGCGGGCAGCAGCCCCATGTTCGCAAACTCCAGCACGCGCGGCAAAAAGTCGACGGCTCCGGTCTCTACGCGGGCGGAAACGTTCGACCCCTGCATCATTTCGAGCATGTGCCCCATGAGCGAGAAGCCCGTCACGTCCGTGCAGGCGTGCACGCGGTAACGCACCGCGCAATCCCGCGCGCCCTTGTTGAGCGTCGACATGACCGCAATCGCGCGGTCGATTTCGCCCGGCTCCAGCATCTCCGCCTTCTCCGCCGTGGTCAGAATCCCCGCACCGAGGGGCTTTGTCAAAAACAGCACGTCGCCTTCCCGTGCGCCCAGATTCTTGAAAAAGTGATCCGGGTGCACGAACCCTGTGACGGACAGCCCGTATTTCGGCACGTCGTCGAAGATGCTGTGCCCGCCGGTGATGATGGCGCCCGCCTCGAACACCTTGCTGTAGCCGCCCGCGAGAATGCCCTGCACCGCGCTCTGCGGCATTTTTTCCGGCACGCAGAGCAGGTTGAGCGCCAGTTTCGGCTCGCCGCCCATTGCGTAAACATCCGACAGCGCGTTTGCCGCCGCGATCTGGCCAAACGTAAACGGGTCGTCCACGATGGGCGGAAAGAAGTCCACCGTCTGCACGAGCGCGAGCTTGTCGCTGATGCGATAGACGGATGCGTCGTCCGAGCGGTCGAACCCGACGAGCAGGTTCGGGTCGGTATGCGTCGGCAGATCGCCCAGCAGCTTTGCCAGCGTTCCCGCGCCAACCTTTGCGCCGCAGCCCGCGCAGCTCGACAGCTTGGTGAGTTTTACCGTAGTTTCCATTCGTATCCTCCCAGCGTTAACCCGCGCGAGATCGCCTCCAGCACGCCGCCGCCAATGGCGAGCGCCTTGTCCGATATCTGGTAGCAATGCGAAATCTCGCAGCGCGGATCCACGTCCCCGCTCTTCATGTTTTCGGTCACGGATATTCCGTCCGGCAGCAGGCCGCGCAACACGCCGGAAATTCGCGTCTTGATCGGTTGGTCATTGACGTAGGCGCAGACGTCGCCCGCGGCAACCTCGTCGCCAATGCGCTTGACCCCGCGGAAAACACCGTCGCACGGCGCGCGCAGCAGCCGCTCCAGCGTGAACCCGCCGATGCTGCCCGGAATACCCGTGTCCGGTAGAGCAGAGCCCTTGTAGTAGGCGCGCCCGAGTGTATGCCCGCGCATGGTCTCCACAACCGCGTGGCAGTCCTCTCCCGCCGTGAAGCCGGGGCCAACGCCGACGACGATGGGCGCATCCGTCCGCTTCGTGCCCAAATTTCGCTTGGCGAGAATCGCATCTACCACCGCGATGGGATTCAGGTTTCGCGCCTCGTCGCCCTCCGGGTCAGCGAGCACGGCGATATTCCCCTGCGCGAGAATCTGCTTCGCCGCGTCCGCGTCCTTGGCGAACGTGGCGGTGATGCCCTCCACTGTCGTTTCACCCTGCACAATCGCTTCCGAATAGCAGACCGTACGCCGAATGGACGTAGGAACGGGCAGATCGCTCATCACGATGGAGAAGCCGCTTTGATGCAGCCGATACGCAATACCGGACGCGAGATCCCCCGCGCCGCGAATCCAAATGATCATTGAAAAACACCTTACCGTATAAATAGTCTTTATCGTTCTGTTTGGCCCAGCGAGGCAATCACCACACGCTCGGCCAAGTTTTGGTCCAGTTTGAGCGCCACTTCCAGCGCGTCGCGCTTGTCCGCTTCCGAATCCGCTTTGTTGAGCACAATGCCGAAGCGCATGCCAGGTAGAGCGGCCTTGCGCTGTCCCAGCGGATGCGTCAGCACGCGCGCCAGATCGGCAGGCCCCAGCATGTGCTGCTCGTCCGTTCCCAGCAGCGCCGCATAGAGCGCGGGTCGAAATACCGTTTCACTAATCGGCTTGCCGAGCCCGTCCAGCCCCGCAACCGCAACGACCAGGCTCGTCTCTGCCGGAATCACCGGTTCGTGCTCCGCCGGAGCCTTGAGCGGGAATCCCTTCGCGCCGTCCGCCTCGACGAGCACGTAGTCTGCGATCTTTGCCAGTTCCGCAAACGCGAACTTCGGTGTAGCGAGCTTGCCTTCTTCGACAGGTGTGCCAAGACAGACCACATCCTCCCGATTGAGCAGCGCGCTCACTTCCGCAAGGGTTCCGCCGGTTTGCGTTGGAATTCCCTCCGGCGGAAAGATGTGCGTCGAGGTGGTTACGACGACGCGCGCGCCGGTCTCGCGCAATTCGCGCGCAAGCCGCAGCAGTAACGTCGTTTTGCCCCCGCCGCCTACGATGGAGGTGATTCCGCGCGGAACCGCCAGCGCGTCCGCGGCACGATCGGTTTTCGAAAGAAGAATCGTCTGCATGGTTTCGTTCTCCCTGATTGAGGATAACACCGAATCGCTTTGGCTGTCAATTCGGAACACCCGATAAAAAAAGACCCGCGCGTATCTTCGCACGGGTCATGGTACCCCCTCAGGGATTCGAACCCTGGACACCCTGATTAAGAGTCAGGTGCTCTAGCCAGCTGAGCTAAGGAGGCACGTCTTTCCGGTTTCTTTTCTGTCTCAAACAAATTCAGGTTTGATTTCTAGTAGAAAACCAGAATATTTTGGCGGCCGAAAGGCCGCCAACGAAATACTTTGGAGCGGGAGACGGGGCTCGAACCCGCCACCTCAGCCTTGGCAAGGCTGCGCTCTACCAAATGAGCTACTCCCGCAATTTGCCGCAAACGACTGCGGCGGGAAGATTGGTACCCCCTCAGGGATTCGAACCCTGGACACCCTGATTAAGAGTCAGGTGCTCTAGCCAGCTGAGCTAAGGAGGCGCATGTGGGCGCTCGGTCAACCTTTGTTTCCTCGGATTGGCCAGAGCCCTATCGACAGCGGCGAGCTCGAAACAGTGTTTCTGCTTTCAACCGCGGCAAAAAGTATTATAGCATTTTTCCGATGAATGTCAACCGAAAATTCGAACGTTTTGCACTTTCAACAGATATAAATTTTACTTGCGTGCAATGGATTTTGCAATTATTTCACGCGCGTACTCTTGCATTTACCCTGCGTTCGTATATAGTAACAGTAGTTGTAACGTCCAGTTTCGGCTGCGTCATTCGAAATCGTATTTTTCAATAGATCGCGCCGGTTATGGACAAGAAATTCGATTTGTTGGGGGGAACAACACATATGGAAACCAAGTATTGCACCAATTGCGGCAGGCCGATTGCGCCAACCGAATTTCGCAGTGCCAGCGGGCGTTGCGGCGAATGCGAAGCGAAAGCGGGCGCAACCGCGACCATGCCGACCACACAGTATTCCGAAAAGGACTGGCTGACCACGCTGCTGTTCGCCATCTTCCTCGGCGGGCTGGGCATCCACCGCTTCTACGTCGGCAAAATCGGCACGGGCATCCTCTGGCTGTTGACGGCCGGCGTGTTCGGCATTGGCGCGCTGGTGGACATCATCATGATCGCGACCGAGAGCTTTACGGACGACGACAATCGCCTGATTGTGCAGGATTCGCGCAAGAATCCGCGTCCCGTCTACGCAACCGCTACAGCGCAGCCGACAAAGAGCGCGCGTGACGAAGCGCTCGACCAGCTCGAAAAACTGGC
>JAYFPQ010000152.1:0-15305 GCA_034927595.1 Christensenella sp. | reverse complement strand
TGACTGTTTCCGACAACGGCTGCGGCATTCCGGCGGACGTGCTCAGTCGCGTGACCCAACCGTTCTTTCGCGCGGACAAGGCGCGCAGCCGCGGCCAAGGGCACGCCGGGCTCGGCCTCGCACTGGTGAGCCGAATTGCAGAACTGCACGGCGCGCGCTTGGAAATCGACAGCGAAGTCGGCAAGGGGACAACCGTGCAATTCGTGTTTCCAGAGCAGGACGTTTGAACTCAAATCCTTACAACTCCCTTACAACTCGTTGGGGACTTCGTTACAGGCCGCGGGGTATGCTAGCTGCAACAAGAGCAAAAGGAGACGGCGAACATGAAACGAATGTGGATTCTGTTGCTGACAATGGCGCTTCTGATGCCAATTGCCGCCTGCCGCACCCCGAAAGCGGACGCCGCGGAGGCGGAAACAAGCACGCAACGGTTGCTTCAAACGGCATCGCAGGCAAAAGAAGCCGACGCGGCAACGTCCGCCTCGGCGCTGCTTCGTGAGCGGCTGGGCGCGGAGGAGCACGTGAGTCAAACCTTTTCCAGCGAGAACGGAACGAAGCACGTAACGATTGACGCGGATGTTTTGATTCCGGAGGCGACCAAGCTCTCCGTCATCGAAGTGCACCGCGCCGATCTGACGCAGGATCTGGCGGATCGCGTGGTGAACGCGCTGGTGAAAGGTCAGCTGGTTGCCTACGATCAACAGGAGGGGCGTCTCTACGGCAGCAGCCGCGTGCAGGAGCACATCGAAGCACTCGATGCGTTGATCGCCAAGGTGGGCGGGTCCAAGAGCGCCGAGTGGAAAACCGTCATGCGCGCGGAACGGGACTATTGGGCGGATGTGCTCGCAAACGCGACAGAGCAGTCCGCGCCGATTTCCAGCCGGTTGACGCATCCTTCCTGGGCGGATGCGGACGCGGGCAGCGGCTTTGAAGTACAGGATGACGACATGCGTCTTCTCGTTGGCATGGCGGAGTCGGACGCGGGCTGCGAAACGCTTTCCCTACGCAGAGGGAACGACGCGAGCGTGATTGTTTGCTATGTACGCGAGCCGAACGAGTGCGTCGATCCCGGCGCGCAGATTGGCAGCTACAAGAGTGAAGCGGAGTTGCTGCTGGAGGAGCGAGAGGACGGGGAGAACCTCTCCGGCGATATCCGGCTTTCAGATGTGGCGGGCATTCCGCAAATTCAAACGACGCAGGAGCAGGCAATTGCGGCTGGTGACCAGCTCATGCGCGAGCTCGGCGTTGCAGACATATCCTGCGTTGCGGCGGAGCAGTGCTGGGGAGGCAGTTTCGACCCGGACGCTAGCGGCGTGCGCGGATTACCAACCGCCGCCTATGGGGTGACCAACCCGTTTCGGTGCGTTTGGCGGCTACGTTATACGCGAACGTTCAACGGCCTTTCCACGACGGTTGACCACACCCCATGCCAGCCATACATCGACCCGGAGGACGACAAAGAGGTGCTTCCCGCGGCGGACTATGAGAACATTTCGGTCTATGTGGACGACACCGGTATTGTCGGATTTCGCTGGGCGTCGCCATTGACGGTGGGCAGTGTCGAAGTGGAGGATGCGGCCGTGTTGCCGTTTGACGAGATCATGAAGGTTTTCACGGGCGCGTTTCTCGTTGCCAACGATTGGTCAAATTCGCCCGCGTCTAGCATGGATTTTCGAATCACGCAGATTCGATTTGGCTATACCCGCGTTCGGGATGCGGATGTCTACGATACGGGGATTCTGATTCCCGCCTGGGATTTTTATGGGGAGTATGTGTACGATCCAGATGGAGAACAGCCGGAGTACGGGTTTCGCTATGACCAGAGCATGTTCACCATCAACGCCATCGACGGCTCCATCATCGACCGTCAGCTTGGCTACTAGGCGAATCGACGGGGGAGAGTCTATGCCGAAAGGGAAGGATCGAACCGTACCGGAACCAAAGGAGGTTGAAGCATGAAACGAACCATTGCACTGGGCATTGCCCTTTTTCTCATATTTGCAACTGGCTGTACGCCCGCAAAGCGGGTGGAGGCGCGCAACAACGCGGATCAGATTGTGGAGATCGCGGCGGTCGGGCTGGAACCAGTCGTTGCCGCAGCGGAGGTACCGTCCGCGGCGACGGAAGCCCCCGCCGAGACGCAGACACCAAAAGCGGCCAGCCCGCTGTATGAAAAGCTCGGTGCGCCGACGCGCTATCAGGTGACGCTGACGCCGAGCACGGACAAGCTCGCAATTACGGTGGATGCCGACGTGATTCTGCCAAACGTCGGCGCAATTCCGACCATGCGAATTGCCGCGCGTGACTTTACGCAGGAGGAGGTCTCGAAGTTCTTCCACGCGTTCTGCGATGATACGACGATGTACCTCGCCCGCACGGAGGAGACCCGCGCCGAAATTCAGCAGCGGATTGACGAGTTTCGCGAGGAGTTGAAAACCGCCAGCGGTCAGCGCAAGACGAAGGTTGAAGAGAATATCACCTATTATGAGAAGGAACTGGAGAAGGCGCCGGAGACCATACAGGACGTCGTCACCGACGGAACGATGACCGAGCAGCAGTATGGCGACCCGGTCAAGCTCGCGATGTACATGGGGTTCAGTGCGCGGGAACAACCGGAAACGACCTTTGGCGGAAAGGTCTTTGGCGCGAGGAACAACTACTACGATTTCAACACAAAGGCGAATTACGACTTCAACATCGGCGCGGGTATCGGTTACGGGCGGGAGTCCAGATGGGGCAGCCTGCTGTTTGCAAACCCGATCGAGTATATTCGGGATGAAACCGTCGTTCCCGCGGAGGCTGCGGGCGAACTGACGATGACCCCGCTGGAAGCTAGATCGCTCGTGGAGACGTTCTGGCAGGAACACGGTTTTACGGATATGGGCGTGTTGAGCGTATTTCTCGCGAACAATCAGGATACGGAAACGATGAAGGTCGATGAACACGACACCTACGGACAAAAGCATGCCTACGTGGTCACCTGCGGGCAACTCGTCAACGGCGTGATCCCCGTGAGTATCAGTGCAATGTGGGACGGTGTAGACTGGCGTTATGAAGACTGCTATTTCTGCATCAGCGACGCGGGGATTGAATCGTTCCATTGGGGCTCGCCAAACGAGTATGTCGAGACCGTTACCGCCGACACCGAGATGCTGCCGTTCTCGCGGATCGATGAGATTTTTCGCAAGATGGTGCTGGTAAAGTACGAGAGCAGCGCGGATGGCAACGCAACCGGCAAGCTGTTCACCTACAATGTAGATCACGTAATGCTCGAATGGCAGCGCATCTTCGAGCAGGGATCAAAGAGCAAGGGACTGATGGTTCCCGTTTGGAACTTCTACGGCACGTTTGAATTCCAGTATACGAATGGCGACCACTATGGCAGCGAGACGAGACAGGGGTTCTACCTGCCGCTGCTGTCCATCAACGCGGTCGACGGGTCGATTGTCGACCTGCGCGAAGGATATTGAGGGGAGGAACATGACGATGCAACGATTCAAACAAATCCTCCGGCGATTCCTGCTCTGGATTGGCGCGGTGGCTTTGACGATAGGCGCCAGCGGCTGCGCAAGGGGGGATCGAGAATCCTACGGTATGCCGACCGATGTGGAGCGCCTCTTTACGACGGCTGAGCAACTGCAAACAAATGCGACTTCCACATCCGATTACAACCTGCCGGACGGAAATTATCAATGGGACTTTCAGAGTGACGACGGCAGCCTGAACGTATCCGTGGATGCGCCGGTGACTGCGCCGGAGGCACCATTGCTTCTGGTTCGAGCGGCCGCGTCCGGATTCACGCAGTCGCAGATTACTGGAATCTTTCGCTGCCTGTTTGACGGGCAATCCGCAACAATGCTTATTGGAAAAAACGTTCAAACCAAGGCGAGCGTTCAAGAACAGCTGGATCAAATGAAGCAGGTGCTTCGGGATGAAGAGTACTCGGACTATGGCTTCACGAAAGAAGAATATGAAGAGGCGATTCGTCAGCAAGAGGCTGCCTATGCGGACGCGCCGGCTGTAAGCGCGGGCGAACAGGTTTCGACGGACGGCACGATGCTGACCATTCGGGACGATTCGCAGGGGGATTATCAGGCGTTGGATGCTCGAACGAACGCGGGGGATACGCTTGTGGTTCGCTCCGCCCCGGAGAGTGACCGCTCGCAACTGCCGAGCGCCTGCCGATTTGACCGATACAACGCGCCGGAGTACAGCATGCTGGGCGCTGCTTTGGTGCAGGAAGGCGACGCATTACCGCCGTATGCGCAGGGGAAATTGACCATATCCTATGAACAGGCAAAGCGGGTGAGCGACGCACTTCTTGCGACCGCAGGAACGGATGTAACGCTGCTTGCGGCTTACGTGGTTGGCGACGGTCAGACCGGCAATACGGACGGCCTCGTTCAGGAAGCGGTGCATTACGCTTACCGGTTTGTCTACGAACGCAAGATAAACAATGTACCGGTTGCGACGGATGCCTGGACGCAAGATAGCGGCGAGAGCGAGGTTCCCTGGCAATACGAACAGATTAACGTGCTTGTGGATGACGAAGGCATTGCGCAGGTTCGCTGGATCGAACCCATTGTCATTCAGGATGAGGAAACGGACACTGCTTCCATCGTGCCCTTTCCACAGGCGAGGGAGATTTTTGAGAAAATGATCCCGATTGTTTATAGCCCGCAGACCGATTCCGCCAATCCGAAGATCGACCAAATCCGTTTATCGATTGGTGTGAGCGCGATTCACCTCAGTCTGTTGCGCGTGGAAAACCCGTCTGCCGCCAGCAAGTCCGGTTTGCTCGTTCCGGCCTGGGTGTTTTATGGGGACATTGTTTCGCAGACGATCCGAAGCGATGGTACGGCGGAGCCTTCCTACCATCGGCAGGGCATGCACGGAGCGGAAGGCAACAGTTTTGCGCCGGGGCCGACCATCGTGCTCGCCATCAACGCCGTGGATGGCAGCGTGATTGACACAAGCCAGGGATATTGACCTTACTGGAACAGCAAAACCCGCCTCTGTAAAAGGCGGGTTTTGTCGTATGCCTGATGCGCCAGAACCGGCTTTGGTTTGGTATAATCGACACAGTGTGAATAAAAACAAAGCAAATCACAAGATTTTATCCCGCTCGTGCAGCATTTTGCCATGCTCGATCGTATTCTTTGCAAAAGGAGGCAGCTATGGAGCAAAAAACCTATCTCGACCCGCGCGAAATCGAGCGGATCGTTGAAACCTACTCCGATATGCTGCTGCGGATTGCGATCAATCGCGTCCAGAGCATCGCGGAGGCGGAGGATATCGTGCAGGCCGTGTATCTGCGGCTCATGACGAACCGCCCGCGGCTACAATCGACCGAGCATGAGCGCGCATGGCTGATCCGCACGGCGATCAACCTTTGTTTGGATTACCGAAAATCGGCGGTCCGGCGAACCGGGGTGCCGCTCCGAGAGGATATGGCGGCGCCGATACCCGGGGAAACAGGCGAGGTTCTGGAGGCCGTATGGAAGCTGCCGGAGCGGGACCGCTACGCCGTTTATCTCTACTATTTTGAAGGATTACCTGTCAAAGCAATTGCAAATTTACTCAACGAGCAAACGGGAACGATTACGTCCCGCTTGTCTCGCGCACGCAAAAAACTCAAACAACTGCTGAAAGGAGACGGCTATGGAACGGTATCCGAACGCGCTTAACAGCATTCATGCCTCTGAGAATTTCAAGTGTCGCATGATCAACATGATGCAGCAGCATAACGATCCGCGCATGGCGCGCGCACCGCGACAGGCAGAAAGCAGCGGCATTCCGGCAAAGCGAAAGGCGCTGCTGATCGCAATGGCCGCGGCGCTATTGCTGCTTTCCGCCTGCGCGGCATACGCCGTCTTTTGGAGCAGCACGCAGCGGGCAAGGGACAACGCAACCGCAAAGATCGAGATCTCCGAGGATGCCTTGCAGCAGGAAGCGGAAGCGTATGCGGACGGGGTTGTCAAAGCATCCTCCCTGATCGCGCCGCTCCAGGGCAGCGCAACCATAGGGGACGTTACGATAAAGATGGACTCCGCAGAGGTGTTTCAGTACGCGGACGGTGCGGAATACGTGATCTACTTCTCCGCGTTGAGCGATAAGATCGGGTTTATCACCAGCTTTGCGCCGAGTTACCTAAAGGAGGATCGCGCCGCGCAGGAGCGCCTCGGGCAATACGCCTCGTTCTGCGAAATCGGCATTGATGCGCGGGAGTTTGTTTTGACCATCGACGGGC
Organism: Christensenella sp.; assembly: GCA_034927595.1. Classification (GTDB taxonomy): domain Bacteria; phylum Bacillota; class Clostridia; order Christensenellales; family CAG-138; genus UBA7703. The sequence goes on along the minus strand of JAYFPQ010000152.1, from coordinate 9,055 downwards.
AGGCTTTTCCGGTTTATACGAAGCCGGACTATGAGGGCGTGCTGGAATCCGCATGCGGCTGGAACGAGCCGGGCGTCGACATTCCGGGCACATCCAGCCTGCTGATTCGGCAGAACCCGGTTCCGATTACGCAGGATTCGCAGATGAATCTTTCCGGAACGCTCTATTCCTGCGACGCAAGCGGTACGCGCACGGGGACGATCGGCTCTTTTTCCATCGACTTTGCGTATCAATATCCGGCGGAGCAGGCGGATGCGATCCGGCAGGAAACCATAGAGAATTATAAAGCTTGGCACAAGGATTTGAATGAGGCGCGTCTGGAACGGCTGGACAATCTGCCAACGGAGGCTACGCCCGTCGGGTTGACGCAGGACAGCACAACCATTGACGATGTGACCATTCTGGAGGACTCGCTGTTGATTGGTTTCACGAGCGACCGGGGATGGCAGCCGGCCGACGGAACGGCATTCGATTACAAATATGCCGGCCATGAGCTCTACTATATCGACGGCTATCAGATTGAGCCGGAAGTCATGGACAAGACCTGGAGCGAAGAGAAGCTGCCGGAGCCGGATGAGTATGGTGAGTACTATAGCCGGATCGTTTCCAGCATACTAAGAATCCCGTATTACCGCGCGGCGCAGGATATGCCGGAGGAGCTTACGGTGTACATCACGCGGGAAATGCAGTATTTCAGCATCACCGAGCAAAAGATGGTTGACGACACGCAGCGTTGGCCGCTGAGCCTGGTCTTTCGCGTCAATCGAACCACCGGGGCTGTTACGCTGCCAAAGGACGACGCTGAGAAGGCAAGCTGGATTGCCGGGCAAACCGCGCTTGCCTCCGATGGACGAAACGACGCGCGGGATTATGTGATCCATCGGGAACAGACCATCGGAGAAATGACCGTGCTGCTGGAGCGGCTATTGTACTATCCCGCCAGAAGAACCTTTGTGCTCTACGCGTTTATTCCGGTGATCGACTGCGAGGTCATGCCCTGGGAGGTCGACCCAATCGTAAGCATCAACGGCGTTCCGCTAGCCGCGCCGCCGAGGGACACCTATGACCGGGCGATTGATCCTACTACCCCGAAGCCGTTTGAGACCGACATTGAGGAATGGATCGATTTCTACGGCTTGGACGCAAACCGCTTTTGCTGGTATGACTTCACCTTTGGCGCACCGGACAACATGCTTGACATGCCGGATTCCTTTACGCTGAATTTTTCCTGGGACGTGTCTGATCTCGGCGCGGATGCAACCCGCAAGTTCATCGGGACATTTGCGTTTCAAGTGCCACTGCAAAAGAACGACTATCTCGCATTTGACGCGCGAAACAGGGATTACGATTTGCAGTGGAAGCGCGCGATGATCGAAGCATACGGCATAGTCAACGAATTTTAAAAAGAATCTTGGAAGATTTCTTCGCCCTGCTGTGTCTTATAGGCAGAGCCACAGCAAAAAGGAGGGCAAATGGAACAGGAAAATCAACGATTGCCGGTGCCGGATATCCGCACAGCGGACGGGTTTACCGCGGCGGCAAAGCAAATTGAGCGGCTGTTGTTTGCGGCGAGCTATTCAATCCTCGGCAACAGCGACGCCTGCGCGGACGTCGTGCAGAGCGCGCTGATGAAGGCCTGGGAAAGCCGCGGCAGCCTGCGCGAGCGCGCACAGTTCAAGAGCTGGATGGTGCAGATTGTTCAAAACGAGAGCCGAAACTACCTGCGCAAGCGCCCGAATCTCCCGCTGGACGAGAACATGCCCGGCGCGGAGGAGGACCCGGCGCGGCTGGATGTCAAGCAGGCGGTCAACGCTCTGCCAGAATCCGCGCGGTTTCTCGTGATGCTCTACTATTTTGAGCGCTACCCGGTCAAGGACATCTGCGCGCTTTTGAACTTGCCGGAGGGGACGGTGCACTCGCGCCTCTCCCGCGCCCGCGAACAACTCAGAAAGGAGCTGTCGGACTATGAACGGTAACGATAACACGCTGGAGCAATTCCTCTTTGAACACCGGGTTTCGCCCACGCCGGAATTCTCCGCGCGCATCGATGCGGTCTGCGGGCAGATTCGGCAGAGGCAGGCGAGTGTCCGCTCTGCAAACAGCGGACAAACCAACAGAAAAAAATATAAAGCACGCGCCGCCGTAAGACGGGCTGCGTTTCTTGCGGCGTGCTTCGTCATTTTGCTTGCGCTTTCGGTGCTGGCGATTCCCTCCGCCAGAGCCGCGGTGAGCGACTGGATCAGCGGCTGGTTCAGCACGGCAGACTATCTGGGGCAGGAGAGCGAGAACCGAACGGCGGAGCCCGCCATGGATGCGATCATCACGAAGGTTGGCGACGACGGCCGGGAGATTGTTCTATCGGATGTGTACGACAGCGAGGAAGCCAGAAATATGGCGGAACACTTCGGCATCCGGCTGGACGAGGTGGCCTACACCGGGGATACGATCTATATCACGGGTTGGTTCACCGGAACTTCCGGTAAATTCCTGCTCGATCAGCGTACCGGCGGCGACACCGTGCACGAGGACAGCGAGTACGCCGATGGAAACATGATGCTGACCCTGCCGGACGGCACGGTTTACTACGGCGCGATGGGTGCATATTTTGATGATGAGATGGAGCAGCTATCGAGCAGTTGTTTCGACAAGTGGCAATCGGAGTACGACGCAACCGGGAAACTTGTGACCACAAATTCCACTGCGGACGCGGTCTGGTACGACTGGCTGAAGACGCATGAGGTGCGCTTTACCTATACCGCGGTCCCCGAATCGGCGGTACCTGCCGCCAAACCACTCTCCGGTCAGGTGGAAGCCAAGCTGTCGTATCAGCAGTATTATCACGACGCGAACGCCGACTCCGCGGTTACGATGTTTCGAGCCGATTTGGGTACGGTGACCATCGATGCGGACGCCTACACGGCGGTTACCACCGAACAATCCGGCGGTCAGTCGGTCTCGCTTTCCGGTACGCATCGCCTGTTGGTGAAAGAATGGGATATGGACGGAGACGACACAGCCATTCATGCCTATGTGAGTGACCTGGATTTTTCAGGCGCCACCATTGCGGTGGACACCGTGCGCTTCACGCCTTCCGGTTTGGACGTGACGCTGCGGATGGATTTGCCGGAGAGCTGGACGCGAGCGGAACGCATCGCGGCGATTCAGGGCGGCGAAACGGGCGGCATCGGGTTTGTCGTATTCATCGACGGACAGGAGATACGCCATGCGTTTCTTTCGATCGGCTCCAAATCGAATGCCGATACCGAAAACGCGAACGATCCATTCCTGACCTCTCCGATCGAGTTCTCCAATTCAACGCTGTCCCGCAGCCAGTGGGATGCGGTAAAAACCATAACCTTCCTTCCGTATTGCAACTTTCCGGCGGTGGCATCCGTTGTAGCGGTTGGCAGCGAACAGCAGGTTCTTGCTCCAACGCAGCTCGATCCGGGCGTTGTGGTGACCATGCAGGTGAACAAGGAAAGTACGCAGTATGACGGCTGGCAGGAAAACCGCATGGACGATTTTGCACTAACAATTAACCTGGATGATTACCGATAAGTAGCAGCTGTGCACGAAGGGCGCGCCGTTTCCGGCGCGCCCCTGTTTCGTTTTTGGAGTAAGCTTCTGTATCAGCGATAGTCGTCCAGATCGATTGTGAGCGCATATTGCGACATCACGTCATACTGCGGGTCGGTTTGATACGAGGTGCCATGCCCGTTCGGTTTGCTGTCGTCATACACGATGCTCGTATAGACCGCGCCATCCCGCAGAGAGATATCCTGCTGAGGCCCGTCGTCCACGGTTACCTTCATATCCCACCAATAGGTCGTCGTAGGGAGGATCGTGATCGTTTTGATGTTCGCCCATTGGCTCGGAGAGAGCGAACTGCTGAACAGTTCAAAATCATATTCCAGCTTCTTGCCTGTCTTATCCGCTGTTCCCATTGGCCCGTACGCGTTAAACGGGCAACTGGTCCAGCTTTCCGGAGCCTCCCCATCCAGCAAGAAACGGAACGAGAGATCGCAGTAACAGCGCTCCGCCGCCGTCCAGCTTTCTGGCAGCACAATATGCAGTGTAATTTTCGTGTCTGTCGGGGTAAAGGAGATCTCCTTGAGGGAGTAGGAAGCGCCGGTGAAATCCAGCTCATGGGTATAGTTATACGTCTCGACCGTGTCCCCGGTGCGCTCTTCCTCCGGCTGCCACTCCAGAATAGTGACGGGGTGTATGCCGCCGAGATCCACTTTCGTTTCCGATTTTGCCTGCGTGGTTTGCATCTGTGCCCGGTAGGCGTCGGCGTCCACCGTAACGTTGCCAAAGCTCGCGTCCAGTACCTGCACGGGATCTTGACTGACAACGTTGTCGTAGCGCATTCGAACCGATAGTTCCCCCGTTACCTGCCCGGACAACGGCTCCGCCTTTGGGTCGGAGTATTGCAGCTGAATCGAGAAGCGCACGTCATGATTGGCGAGGTAAGCGTCCCAAAATTCGTCCGCTGCCGGATTTGAGGTTACAAGCTCTCCATTCTCAAACACTTTGTCTGCCGAGTCGTCGGTAAGCGACTGGCAGAACTCGTCCATCTCCGGCGTGAAGGTTGGCACGAGTTCCCCGCTATACCGCTTGCCGTCTGCGGTTACGAAGGAAACGGTGTTTTCGCAGGCGAAGTAGTAATACTCCCAGTCGTCACCGCCGCCGAGCGAACCGTCGTAGGGCGCCGCGAGGAAGGTGTCTCCACCCGTATATGCCTCAACAAACGGGCGTGCCGTCGCGCCGGACATCGTGCCGGAGAGGAAGATGGATTCCCCGTCATAGGCAATCTCATCCAGCGTCATGTTAAAAGTTTTGGCGTATGCTTCATAACCCGCTCCCACGCTGGATACGGTTACACTCTTGTTGTTTGCGCTGCTGGTAATCGCCTCAATGGTCGGCTCCTCCGTCCGCTCGCTCTTCTCCTGACCAAAATAGTCCCGCGGCGTGAACCAATCGTTGATCCAGTCTTCCACCGCCGCCCTTGCGCTCGGAATTGCGAACACCGTAACGCTCAGCGCAACCACAACGCACGCCGCGGCAAACAGCACCCGCCGCGCGACATGGCGGTTCTTTCGTTTCTTGCTAACGCGCACCACGCGCGTGTCGTCAACCATATACTGCATAACAGCCTCCTTGAACAATTCTCGTTCCGTCATTGCTCATCGGCTCCTTTCCATTCCGCTCGAATCCGTTCCCGGGTGCGATAGAGGCGCGCTTTCACCGCGTCCTCACTGATGCAAAGCGCGTGCGCGATCTGCCGCACCGACTGGTCGTAGCCATAATAGAGCGCAAACGTCTGATAGGACAGCAAGGGCTCCTGCCGAACGATCTGCCAAACGACGGCGGCGTCCATTCGATCCAGCAGCGCGGGCTCAAACGGTGCCTGCGCGTCCGGAATCGACTCGTCAAACGGTTCCTCGTGTTCGTTTTTTCGGCTCTGACTTCGATAGCGCTTGTAGAGTTCGCCCTTGGCGATTGCAACAAGGTATCGAAACGGCTCCTGTGGTCGGAGCAGAGCCGTGCGCTCGTAAAACCGCTTCCAGACCTCCTGATAGAGATCTTCCATGTCTGAAACGGAGCGGATGCGCACGACGAGAAAACGCTTGAGCTTTGCCGCATTCGCGCGGTAGATCTCGTCGAAATAGGCGTCTCTGGATTCCATGCTGTTCCTCACTTTGTCAACCGGTTTGCCCTATATGCGTATCATAACGGGTGTTTGGTGTCAAATATCGCGCCAGAAACGAGAATTGAGATAATACCTTTGGCAGAATGAATAGAATCGATGTGAAAATATCGGAAAAAGCGCATTTCGGCGAACGGCCCCGAAAAAGCGCATTGCCGGGTATTCTTGCGGAATTGTGCAGGCAAAATGGAAAGAACCTTCAAGAATTGAAAACCGATTAGCGAAGAAAATAATGAATGAAGCGTGATATACTAGACACAAAGGCGAAAAAACGTCTAAAAACCACAGTTTTCCTATTTTTTTCGCGGATTACTTTTTGTACGGTATGACCAAAAAACGGAGAAAGTACGCGGAATTCTCGATAAATATATGAAAATATGTGAAAGTGCTTTCCTGTTTTCATGTTTTTCACAATTGCAGCGTTTTTGAATCAATCCTATAATCGAGTTGTAAGCAAAACAATTCTCAACCAGACAGAGTAAGATTTAGACAACCACGACAACCAATGCTTCCCTCACTACGCGACGGATCGTTACGCTGGTTTGGTATTCTTTTCGGTTCAATAACGCAACGATAGGAAGGCAGGATACATCAGAAAACGTATGGTATTGCGTTACCCGACCGTTTCCTGATCGATCAACAACATGAATCAACGCGGAAGCAGCCCGTCGGGTAACGAAATATTGGCCTTGGTGGTTGCGGATATCAACAATCCATTTTTTGCCGACATCATTAAGGGCGTGAGCAAGGTTGCCCGCCAGAACGGCTATACGGTCTTTGCCTGCGACACCGACGAAACGGTGAAAACCGAGCTGAGCGTGCTCGAAACCATTCAGCGGCAGTCGTTCGCGGGGCTGATCATTACCCCGGTTTCAGAACAGGCAAACAAGAACGCACAACTGCTGGAGTCCATTCAGGACAGCGAAATCCCGGTCGTATTGGTCGACCGCGAGGTCAAGAGCGCAAACTTCGACGGCGTGTTCATCGACAATTACAAGGGCGCGTTCGACGGCGTGGAAGCGCTGATTCGCGCGGGACACCGAAAGATCGGCATCATCGCTGGGCCGGCAACCTCCAGACCGGGCAAGGATCGGCTCAAGGGATACCTCGAAGCGCTCCGGCTCTACGGCATACCCGTCAACGAGGCGTATGTGCAGCACGGCGATTTCCGCTGGGAGAGCGGCTATCACCTCGCTCAACGGTTGATGGAACTGGAGGATCGGCCCACCGCCATCTTCGTTTCGAACAACCTCATGAGCATTGGCTGCGTCAAGGCGCTCACCGAGCGGCAGATGCACGTGCCGGACGATGTTTCACTCTTGGTATTCGACGACAGCGTCGCTCTGCACGCGATTGGGCAGAACATCAGCGTCATCAACCGCTCGGCAACGCAGATGGGCGTGGAAGCGGCGAAGATCCTGATTGAAAAGATTCAGGACAAGGCAAAGAGCGTCAAGCGGATTCCGAAGAAAATCGTTCTGCTGCCCAAACTGGAACTCCGCGGATCGGAAGTTCTTCCCCAGAAACCATAGGGTATCATTCTACAGTTATCCATGCAATCGTTCAGACATTCACCACATCGCGGCTCGGAAATTGCAGCAAGCAAACATCAAATTGTTAGTGGGAGCATCGCATGAAAAAAGGGAAAATTGTTGTTTTCGGTAGTTTTGTCGTCGACCTGACCAGCTGGGCAAAGCATTTGCCCGTTCCGGGCGAAACCGTCAAGGGCAGCGTCTTTAAGATGGGCCCCGGCGGAAAAGGCTCGAACCAGGGCGTCGCCGCCAGCCGCGCTGGCGCGGACGTAACGCTCGTCACCAAGGTCGGCAACGACGTGTTCGGCAAAATCGCTCTGGATTTTTACCAGAACGAGCACATGACGACGGATTTTGTGTTTCTTGACGCCGAGAAGGAAACGGGCACCGCACTGATCATGGTGGACGAGACCGTCGGCCAGAACCAGATTCTCGTGGTCAGCGGCGCCTGCGACAACATCACCGCGGCGGAGGTGCAGCGCACGCACCAGCTCATCGACGAGGCGGACATCGTACTGCTGCAGCTCGAAGTGAACATGGACGCGATTGAGCAGGTCATCGACTATGCGCACGCCAAGGGCAAGCAAATCGTGCTGAACACGGCGCCCGCGCGCAAGCTGCCGGAATCGCTGCTCAAGAAGCTGGACATCGTTACCCCGAACGAAATCGAAGCGGGCATTCTGACCGACACCAAGGTGGAAACCGCGGAGGACGCGGAGAAAGCCGCGAAAATTCTCATGAACAGCGGCGTGAAGAACGTTGTCGTCACGATGGGCAAACACGGCGTGTTCGTGATGACGCCGGATCGCAAGGAGATGATTCCGTCCATGCCGGTCAAGGCGATTGACACCACCGGCGCGGGCGACGCTTTCAACGGCGGGTTTGTAACCGCGCTTGCCGAGGGCAAGGACATCTTCGAAGCGGCTCGCTTTGGCAACGCCGTCGGCGCGCTCTCCGTCACCAAGATCGGCACCGCGCCCGCAATGCCGCACCGCAGCGACATCGACCGGTTTTTGAACGCATAAGCAATTTCATTTTTAATAAAGGAGCATCGATATGTTAAGAGGAATTCCGAATTGTCTATCTCCGGAGCTGATCAAGGTCATCTGGGAAATGGGCCACGGCGATAAAATCGTGCTGGCCGACGCGTTCTATCCTTCCGCCGCGTCCGCAAAGCGCAACGGCAGCATCCTGATTCGCTGCGACGGCGTGCGCAACACGGAAGTGCTCGACGCAATTCTCCAGTTCATGCCGCTGGACGAGTCGATTGAAAAGCCCGCGCTGATCATGGACCTCCAGGAATGCGACCGCGGCAAGGTTGCCACGCCGGTTTGGGACGAGTACAAGGCCATCGTGAAAAAACACGACCCCCGCGGACTCGACTGCGTCGGCATGATTGAACGCTTCTCGTTCTACGAAGCCGCCAAGGACGCCTATGCCGTCATCGCAACCGGCGAAGAGTCGCTCTACGGCTGCATGATTCTCCAAAAGGGCTGCAAGTAAGTTCATTTCATTTCGTCCGCACTCAACAAAGGCCGCAATTCATATGCGGCGGGCACGTCTAATGCAGGATCAGACCGAACAGAAAGGGGCTCAGTCCTTTGATCGAAGTCGAAGTTCGTCACCTCACAAAACAATATGAGAACCATCTTGCGATAGACGATATCAGCTTTTCCATTGAGACGGGCAAAATTTACGGTTTTCTTGGGACAAACGGAGAGGGCAAGTCGACCACGATGAACATCATCGCGGGCTGCCTCGCCGCAACCTCGGGAGATGTGCTCATTGAAGACCACGACATCTTTGAAGAGCA